>NZ_JBEXHY010000001.1:0-210482 GCF_040608295.1 Micromonospora sp. NPDC005197
GGCCAAGAAACTCCCCCCCCGGTCTAAGGCGGGCCCGGAGTCGGGCCGGCCTTCGACGGGCTACAACCCTTCCGCGACCGCAGCGGCGATCTTCAACCAGGCGTCGCGGGTGGCCGAGGAGAGCGCGCCGTACCGGATCGGCTCGCCGCTGTCGATGAGTCGCTCGTACGGCGCCAGCAGCACCGCCCTGGTCCGGGCCGCGAAGTGCTCCTGGATGGCCGGAAGGTCGATCTCCTTGCGCGACGGCGGCATCGACACCACCGTCACCGCCTGCCGGACCAGCCGCTGCCGGCCGCTCTGCTCCAGGTGGTCGAGCATCCGGGCGGCCGTCTCCGCCGAGTCGTTACGGGCCGACATGGTGACCACGAGCTGGTCGGTGGCGTCCATCGACGCCTGCCAGTTCTGCGCCCGCACGTTGTTCCCGGTGTCCACGAAGATCAGCTTGTAGAACCGGCTGACCACCTCGCGGATCTCGGCGAACGCGGCAGCGGTCAGCATCTCGCCACCGGTCGCCGACTCGTCCGAGGCCAGGACGTCGAACATTCCCTCGCCCTGCGAGCGGACGTACTGCGACAGGTCACCGACCCGACCGTGCGCGCCCTGGAACTGCCCGAGGTCGCGCAGCATGTCCCGCACCGTGCGGGAGTGGAAGTCCTGCTGGGCCCGCATGCCGAGCGTGCCCTGGGTCTCGTTGTTGTCCCAGGCCAGCACATAGCCGCCACGCTTCTGCCCGAACGTCATGGCCAGCAGCAGGATGGCCACCGTCTTGCCGGCGCCGCCCTTCGGGTTGACCACGGTCACCTGCCGCAGTCCGCCGAAGTTGCGGCGCACCATCTCGATGTCCCGCTTGAGCTCCTGCTCGTGCCGCCCGGGCGAGAGCCGGAGCAGACCCATCTTGTTGACCACCGCGCGTACGCCCATGGTGGCCACCGGGTCGGCGGGCCGTACCTGCCGGCGGCGGGCGAAGTCCTCGGCCGTCGGCGCGGCCGTGGTCTCCGGAGTCCAGGTGGCGTCCGGGTAACCGGTGGCCGGCACCCGCGCCACCGGGTCGGTCTCCTGGTACTGCTGAGGCGGCGCCGGTGGAACCGCGGCCGCGCCCTGCTGCCAGGGCGGCGGATACCAACCCGGCGACGGCGGGAACGGCCCCGGCGGCGGGGTCGCCACCGCGCCCTGCTGCGGCGGCTCGACCGGTGCCGGGCCGGCCTGGCCGGGAATCGTCGGCGAGTACGTCTGACCGGCGTAGGTCTGGCCGGCGTACGTCTGCCCCGCTCCGGTGCCCTGGTCGACGGCGGGCGGTGGCGGTGGGACGGGCGGCGCGGGAATCGGCGGCGGCGCGACGGTGGCCTGGTCCTCGGCCGACGGGGGCGGGCTGGCCGGCCGCTGCGGCGGATACGCCCAGGGCGACTCGGTTGCCGGCCGTGCCGCCCCGACGGCAGGGCCGTGCTCCCCGGCACCGGCTGCTCCGCCAGCCTGCGGCACCGGCACCGCCGCTGCCGGGCCTGCGATGCTCGGACCTGCGGTGGTCGGCCCCGCGGTGCTCGGGCCTGCGGTGGTCGGCCCTGCGGTGGTCGGGCCTGCCGTGCTGGGATCTGCCGTCACCGGACCTGTGGCGGGCGGGCCTGCCGGGGTCGGTCGGTCGGTGGGCGTGGCTGCTGCCGCCGGGCGGTCCAGGGAGAACGGCAGGTCCAGGTCGACGCCGCCCGACGCGACCGGCGGGTCGGTGACCGGACCTGGGACAGGCTCGTCGGCCGGCGCCGCTCCGGCTGGGAAGCCCGTCGCCCCGGTTGCGGTGCCCGTCGCTAAGGCGGGGGTGCCCGTCGCTCCGGCTGGGATGGCCCCCGACAGCGTGCCGGTGGCCGGAGTGCCGGAGGTCGGCGGCGACGTGTCACTTCCTGGCCCGACGAGAGCACCCACGGCCGGCGGAACCGGTGCTGTCGACGGAACGGGTGGTGCGGGCGGAGTGGCCGGCGTCGGTGGCGCGGGCGGCGTGGGTGGAGTGGCCGGCGCGTCGGCCGGCGGCCAGCTCGGCTGCGCCGGTGCCCAACCCGTACCCGCCCCGCTCGGGCCGGTGGCCCCCCAGCCGCTCGGCGGCGGCACCGCCCCGGTCAGGGACGGGTAGTCCGACGGAGACGGCGGCGGCAGGGCTGCGGCGCCCGGCTGCCCGGGAACCGGCGGACGGCCGGTCGGCGGCGCGGTCACCGGCGGCGAGACGGCCGACGACGGCGCGGATGGTGGTGGCCCGTCCCGCCGCTCGGCGACCGCCGCCCACGGCGGCACCACGTCACCCGCGCCCCGCTCGGCCGGATCCGGCGGCCAGAGTGGTTCGATGTCCCGCTCCGGCACCGGCTGCTGGCCGGGCACCTGCGCCCGGTCGGCGTTCTTGTCCATTACGGTTCCTCCCCAGTCCTCCTGCGAGGATAGGCCCACCGGCCGATCGGGGCCGATCGGCGCAGTCGGGGTCAGACCACCCAGACCGCCCAGGCACCCGGTTCGATCCACCAGGAGCGCTTGCGGGTCAGCTCACCCTCGACGCCATCGTCGAGGTAGGGCACCTTTCCCTCCCGGGGCAGCACCGACACGGCCCGTCCCCGGGCCCGCCGCACCTCCAGGCGTACCCGCTTGCGTCCCAAGGCCGAGCGGACGACCACCGGGACGGCCACCGCTACCTCGACCTGGCCGTCGGCCGGGTCCGGCGCGGCCAGCAGCGTCACGTCGTCGAGCGACGCGTACCCGCCGGCATTTCCGATCGCGCAGGCCAGCAGCGGTTCGTCGCCGTCGGTGAGGATGGCGTCGTCCACCTCCACCCGGGCCCGCCAGTGCAGCGGGCGGCCCGCGTCATCGGCGGCGCCGAGCAGAGCGCCGTCCAGGGTCACCGAGCCGCCGTCGTTGCGCAGCAGGTCCAGCCGGCGTGGCGTGCCGTCCAACACGGCGGCGGCCACGGCCGCCGGGTCGCGGGGCAGCCCGAGCTGCGCGGCCAGGTCCCGGTGGGTGCCGCCGCGCGCTGGGTCGAGAGGGAGTACGGCGACCGGCGGCAGGTCGGGCAGGGTCCGGTCACCGCGCAGGTCAGCCGGACGGCGGCTCGGCGGTGGGGCGTACCGCCGGACGAGGCGGCGCAGCACGGCGCGCAACTGCGCGTCGCTCGCCGTGGCCACGACCAGCCGGGTCTTGCCGTCCGAATCCGGCCAGGTGAGACCGTCCGGGCGGGCCGGACCGTCGAGCTGGGCCAACACCGCGTCGATCTCCGCGTCCGAGCGGGCGGTGACCGTCTGCACCCGGGCGCCCCGGGCGGTCAGGGCGTCGGCGCAGGCCAGCACCGGCACCCGGGGCCGGTCGGTGGCGCACCGGTCGGCGTCACCCGGCGTCCCGCCAGGGTCGGTGCCGGCGTCGGTCGCCGTGCCAGCGGCAGCCCCGTCAGCGCCCTTGACGGCGGTGTCGGTTCCGGTCGCGCCGCCGCAGCAGGCCCCGCCGCTGCCGCAGCCCCCGGGAGCGTCGCGCTCCGATGAGAGGGTGAGCAGCACCACGTCGTACACGGAAGGAGCCTCCTGCCTCTCGACGCGACCCCTGCCGGTCGCGCCGTCACTACTTGTTAACCTGACACCCCGGGCTCGCCAACCGGTCGCCACCTGGCACCCGAGCCTTCTGGAGGCGGAAAAGATGCCAGCGATCGTGCTCATCGGCGCTCAGTGGGGCGACGAGGGCAAGGGCAAGGTTACCGACCTGCTGGGTGAGCGGGTCGACTACGTCGTGCGCTACTCCGGCGGCAACAACGCCGGGCACACGGTCATCACCCCGGACGGCCAGAAGTACGCGCTGCACCTGATGCCCTCCGGGGCGCTCTCGCCGAGCGCGATGATCATCATCGGCAACGGCGTGGTGGTCGACCCGAAGGTGCTGCTCGCCGAGATCGACGGTCTCGCCGAGCGTGGCGTGGACGTGTCCCGGCTGCGGATCTCGGGTGACGCGCACCTCATCATGCCGCACCACCGGGCGCTGGACCGGGTGGTCGAGCGGTACCTCGGCTCGTCCCGGATCGGCACCACCGGCCGGGGCATCGGCCCGGCGTACGGCGACAAGGTCGCCCGGATGGGCATTCGGCTCCAGGACCTGCTCGACCCGGGCATCCTGCGCAAGAAGCTGGAACTCGCGCTGCGCGAGAAGAACCAGATGCTGTTCAAGGTCTACAACCGCAAGGCGATCGACCTTGAGGCCACCGTCGAGGAGTACCTGGAGTACGCGGAGCGGCTCAAGCCGTACATCGCCGAGACCCGGGCCATGCTCTGGGACGCGCTGGACCGCGGCGAGACCGTGCTCCTGGAGGGCGCCCAGGCCACCATGCTGGACATGGACCACGGCACGTACCCCTTCGTGACGTCGTCCAACCCGACGGCCGGTGGCGCCTGCGTGGGCGCCGGCATCCCGCCGACCGCGATCAACCAGGTGATCGCGGTGAGCAAGGCGTACACCACCCGGGTCGGTTCGGGGCCGTTCCCGACCGAGTTGTTCGACGCCAACGGCGCGCACCTGCGCAAGATCGGCGCGGAGTACGGCACCACCACCGGCCGGGAGCGCCGGTGCGGGTGGTTCGACGCGGTCGTGGCCCGGTACGCCTGCCGCCTCAACGGCGTCACCGACCTGGTCATCACCAAGCTGGATGTGCTCACCGGGCTGCCCAAGGTGCCGATCTGCGTCGGCTACGAGATCAACGGCAAGCGGGTCGACGACATGCCGATGAGCCAGACGGACTTCCACCACGCCACGCCGGTGTACGAGGAGCTCGACGGGTGGTGGGAGGACATCACCAAGGCCCGCACCGTTGACGAGCTGCCGGAGAACGCCCGCCGCTACATCGCCCGCGTCGAGGAACTCTGCAACACCAGGGTCAGCGTCATCGGCGTAGGCCCAGGCCGAGAAGAAAACGTAGTCCAACACCCCCTCCTCCCCTAACCCCCCACCCACCCACCCCGGCCCCCACCCCGCCTGGCGTCCCCGCCCCCTTCGCCCTGTTGATCAAGAGCTTTGCGTCAGATTCGCGCGAGATTTTGACGCAAAGCTCTTGATCACCGGCGCGATGCGGGGCGGTGGGTGGGGTGGACAGTAGGATGCTCGGTTGTGCGGGTTCTTTTGGTGGGTGGTGGTGGGCGGGAGCATGCGCTCGCGCTCGGGTTGGCACGCGATCCGGCTGTTTCGGCGCTGATTGCCGCGCCTGGTAATCCGGGGATCGCCTCGGTTGCCGAGGTGCGGGCCGTGAACGCCTCCGATCCGGCCGCTGTCGCCGCGCTCGCCGTGGAGACTGCCGCTGACCTGGTGGTGATCGGGCCGGAGGCGCCGCTCGTGGCCGGTGTCGCCGACGCGGTACGTGCCAAGGGCATCGCCGTGTTCGGCCCGTCGGCCGAGGCCGCCCAACTGGAGGGCTCCAAGGCGTTCGCCAAGGACGTGATGACCGCCGCCGGTGTGCCGACCGCCCGGGCGTACGTCTGCACCGACGAGGAGACCACCGCGCGGGCGCTGGACGAGTTCGGCGCCCCGTACGTGGTGAAGGACGACGGTCTGGCCGCCGGCAAGGGCGTGGTGGTGACCGACGACCGATCCGCCGCGTTGGCGCACGCCGCGGAGTGCGGCCGGGTGGTGGTCGAGGAGTTCCTCGACGGTCCGGAGGTCAGCCTGTTCGTGGTCACCGACGGCGAGGCGGCGCTGCCGCTGCTGCCCGCGCAGGACTTCAAGCGGATCGGCGACGGCGACACGGGCCCGAACACGGGCGGCATGGGCGCGTACGCGCCGCTGCCCTGGGCCCCGCCCGGTCTGGTCGACGACGTCATGCGCGACGTGGTCCACCCCACCCTGGCGGAGTTGCGCCGTCGGGGCACGCCGTTCGCGGGCCTGCTCTACGTGGGCCTCGCGATGACGACCACCGGCCCTCGGGTGATCGAGTTCAACGCGCGCTTCGGCGACCCGGAGACCCAGGTCGTGCTCGCCCTGCTGGAGACCCCGCTGGGTGGGCTGTTGCACGCGGCGGCCACCGGAACGCTGGCCGAGCACCCGCCGCTGCGCTGGCGCGACGGCGCGGCGGTGACCGTGGTGCTCGCCGCGCAGGGCTACCCTGCCGCGCCGCGCACCGGCGACGTGATCACCGGCGCGGACCGGCCGGGCATCATCCACGCGGGCACCGTCCGCCGGGCGAGCGACGGCGCGTTGCTCTCCGCCGGCGGCCGGGTCCTCTGCGGTACGGCCACCGGCCCCGACCTGGCGGCCGCCCGGGATGCGGCGTACGCGCTGGTGGACGGGGTGGAGCTGGCCGGCTCGCAGCACCGCACCGACATCGCCACCGCCGCGGTCGAGGGCCGGATCACGATCCCGACCTGAGGGTCCCGCCTCAGCCGTAGTAGCGGCGTAGTTCCCGGGTGAGCACCTTGCCGGTGGCGTTGCGGGGCAGGTACTTCACGAAGACCACGTCCCGGGGTACGGAGAACCGGGCCAGGTAGTGCCGGACGTACTCACGGACCGCCTCGGGGTCGAGGGTCTCGCCGGGGTGCAGGGCGAGGAATGCGGCCAGTCGCTGGCCGTACTCGGGGTCGGGTACGCCGATCACGGCGGCCTCGCGTACCTGCGGTAGTTGGGCGAGCAGGTCCTCCACCTCGGACGGGAACACGTTCTCGCCGCCGGAGACGATCATGTCGTCGGCCCGGCCGTCGACGAAGAGCAGCCCGTCGGCGTTGAGCCGGCCGAGGTCGCCGGTGTCGAGCAGGCCGTCGCGGGTCTCCCGGCTGGCACCGGAGGTGTAGCCCTCGAAGAGCATCTCGTTGCCGACGAAGATGCGGCCGACCCGACCCTCGGGTATCGGCTGACCGTCGTCGTCGAGAATTTCCAGGCGGGTGCCGTGCGGCGGCCGGCCGGCCGCGGTGGGTGCCTGGCGCAGGTCCGGGGGACCGGCGATGGACGCCCAGGAGACCTCGGTGGACCCGTAGAGGTTGTAGAGGACGTCTCCGTAGACGTCCATGAACTTCGGGGCGAGCCCGCCCGGCAGGGCCGATCCGCTGACCGCGACGACCTTGAGCGGAGGGCGCGGGTCCGGTGGGGGCACTTCCAGCAGCCGTTGGAGCATCACGGGTACGGCGAAGAGGGCGTCGCAGCGGTGTGCCACCAGGGCGGCGATCGTGGCGGCCGGGTCGAAGCGGCGGTGCAGCACGATGGTGGCCCGCAACGCGAAGCAGACCTGCAGGGCGGCGAATCCCCAGGTGTGGAAGATCGGGGCGGCGATCAGCACCCGGTCCTTGGCGTGCAGCGGGATGCGGTCGATGATGGACACGAGCGGCCCGAAACCGCTGGGTGTGGGCCGGCGGGCGCCCTTGGGCGCGCCGGTGGTGCCCGAGGTGAGCACGATGATCCGGCCGTCGCGCTCCGGTGGGTGCAGCTCGCCGGGCAGTGCTCCGGCCACCAGCTCCTCGCGGGCGCGTTCGTCGAGGCGGGGCAGCTCGGCGGGGAGGCCGAGGACCCGTTCGGCGAACTCGTCGTCGTGCACCAGCAGCCGCAGCCGCTGCTCCTCGGCGACGGTGGACAGTTGGGCGGCGGAGAGCCCGGTGTTGACCAGGACCGCGTCGACGCCGAGCAGGGTCGCCGCGACGATGGTCTCGATCAGCCCGTGGTGGTTGCGGCACAGCACGCCGATCCGGTCGCCGGCCTGTACGCCGAGCCCGGACCGCATCGACCGGGCCATGCGTTCGGCCCGGTCGAGGAGCGCCTGGTAGGTCAGCTCGACGCCGTCCTCGTCGATGATCGCCGGCCGACCAGGGTCTCGGGCGGCTGCCTGGCGCAGTTCGCCGGCGAGACTCCACCCCCAGGTGCGCAACGCGTTGAGCTGTGAGGCGATCCGGATCGGGCGGCCCGGGGTGAGCAGGCCGCGCCGGGTCAGCGTGGCGACGACGAACGGCAGGTCCATGCCGCAGACCTCCTTGGGGTGGTACGCGGACGGGCAGTGGGACTCCCATCCGGCAGGGCGTCTTCCTTGATCATGCACCCGACGCGGCATCAGGCCCAGCCGGCGTCGGCATGGGGTGACGAAGACGGCACGGATAGGTAGGACGCCACCCCCTGGCCCGACCGCCAGTCGGGCCAGGGGGTGGCTGACCGGAGGCTCAGCGGATCTGCATGCCGGAGATCGCCCGGGAGATCACCAGTCGCTGGATCTCGGACGTACCCTCGAAAATGGTGTAGATCTTGGCGTCGCGGTACCAGCGTTCGACGGGGTGGTCGCGCAGGAAGCCGGCCCCGCCGAGCAGCTGCACCGCCTTCTCGGTGACCGACACCGCCACCTCGCCGGCCTTCAGCTTGGACATCGAGCCCTCGCCCGCGGTGAACGGGCGGTTGTTGCGGCCCATCCAGGAGGCCCGCCAGACCAGCAGCCGAGCCGCGTCGATCTCCATCCGCATGTCGGCCAGCGCGAACGCGACCGCCTGGTTCTCGATGATCGGCCGTCCGAACTGGACGCGGTCCTTCGCGTAGTCCAGGGCGTACTCGTAGGCGGCCCGGGCCACGCCGAGCGCCTGCGCGCCGACCGTGGGTCGGGACAGCTCGAAGGTGCGCATCGCGGCCTGCCCGCTGGCCCGTTGCCCGGTGCGGGCGCGGTCCAGGCGTTCCAGCAGAGCCTCCCGTCCGCCGAGCAGGCAGCGGCCGGGCACGCGTACCCCGTCGAGGAAGACGTCGGCGGTGTGTGACGCGCGCAGGCCGAGCTTGCGCAGCTTGCGGGTCGCGGCCAGGCCGGGGGTGCCGGGCGGTACGACGAACGCCGCCTGGCCTCGGGAGCCGAGCGTGGGGTCGACCGAGGCGGTGACCACGTGCACGCCGGCGATGCCGCCGTTGGTGGCGTACGCCTTCTGGCCGTTCAGGACCCACTCGTCGGTGGCCTCGTCGTAGACGGCCCGGGTGCGCATCGCGCCGACGTCGGAGCCGGCCTCGGGTTCGCTGGTGCAGAACGCGGCGACGGCTGGGGAGTCGACGTCGCCGAAGCACTGCGGCACCCACTCGATCATCTGTTCGGGGGTGCCGGCGCCGTAGATGGCGGCGACGGCGAGCGAGGTGCCGAAGATGCTCAGGCCGATGCCGGCGTCACCCCAGAAGAGTTCCTCGCTGGCGATGGGCAGGGAGAGTCCGGTCGGGTCTGCCCAGCAGGTGGCGAGGAACTCGAAGCCGTAGAGGCCGACCTTGGCGGCCTCCTGGATCACCGGCCACGGGGTGTCCTCGCGCTCGTCCCACTCGGCGGCGGCCGGGCGCACGACCTCGGCGGCGAAGCCGTGCACCCAGTCGCGTAGATCCCGCTGTTCCTCGTTCAGGTCAAGCGAGAACTCAGCCATGTCAGGCCTTGGGGATGTCGAACAGGTTGGCGATGTTGGCGGCGAGGCCGAGGTCGCCCTTCGCCTTCAGCTTGCCGGTCATGAACATCATCACCGGGTTGGCGCCGCCGGAGACGATCTTCAGGAACTCGACCGGGCCCATGGTCAGGCTCAGCTTCGGGTCGTGCTGCGGAGTCTCGTTCACCTCGCACTTGCCGTCGGCGATGACCACCTCGTAGGTGTCGCTGCCGCCGTCGGGACGACCGGTGATGATCCAGTGGATGACCGCGTTGGTGGAGCCGGCCCGGTCCGCGCGGAACAGCGACGGCATCCGGCCGAAGACCTCACCGAGGACCTTGCCGCGCAGGTCACCGGACATCACCTGGGCGATCTTGTCGTCCGGGGTGGACTTGACCAGCTGGGCGAACTCCTTGGGGCCGACGTTGGCGAAGGTGGCCGGGTCGAAGTCAGTCATGAGATGCGCCTTCCGGGAAGATTTACCTACTCGTGCGTAACCCTACGCACGAGTAGGTATGCTCGCAAGGTGTCCAGTGTCCCCGCCTTCAGGCGCCTGCCCCGCGCCGTCCGCGAGCAGCAGATGCTCGACGCGGCCGTGAAGGTCTTCTCCCGGCGTGGCTTCCACGCCGCCAGCATGGACGAGATCGCGGAGGACGCCGGCATCTCCAAGCCCATGGTGTACGCCTACCTCGGGACGAAGGAGGAGCTGTTCGTCGCCTGCCTGCACCGGGAGGGCACCCGGATGATGCAGGCCATCGCCGGTGCCGCCGCCCCCGACCTGCCGGCCGACGAGCGGCTCTGGCATGGGCTGCGGGCGTTCTTCGGCTTCGTCGGCGCGCATCGGGACGGCTGGGCGGTGCTCTACCGGCAGGCCCGGGGCGAGCAGCCGTTCGCCGGCGAGCTGGCCACCATGCGGGCCCGCCTGGTCGAGGTGGTCGCCGGGATGCTCGACCACGCGCTGCGCGCCGAGGGCCGCGAGATCGCCGCCCTCGACCTGGAGGTCGTCGCGTACGCCCTGGTCGGCGCGACCGAGTCACTGGCCGACTGGCTCGCGGACCACCCGGACGCCGACCCGGAGAAGACGGCCACCCGGATGATGAACGTGGCCTGGCTCGGCGCCGCCCAACTGCTGCACGGCGTCACCTGGCGTCCGCCGGCCGACCTGCTGTGACGGGTGTCAGGTCGATCCGCCCGGCCAGTTGCGGGCGGCGGCGCGGCGGTGCGCCCGGTGGCGCAGCCAGCGGACGGCCTCGATACCCAGCGTGACGAGCACCGAGAGGCCGATTCCGGCGAGGACGCCCTTGACGGGGTGGCGCGCGAAGGCCAGCCCACCGAAGTAGCCGAGCAGTCCGCAGTACACGGCCCAGGTGACCGTCGCGATCACGTCGTAGAGCAGGAACGACCGGCGGGGATACCGCACCGCGCCCATGGTGAGGGTGACCGCGGTCCGGCCGCCCGGCAGGTAGCGGGAGGTGGTCAGGATCAGCCCGCCGCGCCGGTTCAGCGCACGGCGGGCCCACTCGGAGCTGGCCCGCCGTCGGCTCCCGTCGGGAAACCCGGCGAGCCGGTTCGCGCCGCCACCGCGTCCGATGGCGTACGAGATGTGGTCGCCGACGCAGGCGCCCACCGCGGCGACGGCGATCACCGCCGCCAGGTTGGGGCTCCCGCCGGTGGAGAGCACGGCGGCGGTGATGACGGCCGCCTCGCCGGGTACGGCTGGAAAGAACGCGTCGACCGCCGTGAGCCCGAAGATCAGCAGGTACACCCACGGCGAGGTGATCAGCTGTCGGAGCAGGTCGAGGGCGGCGTCCATGCCCTCATGCTCGCCGGGTGCGAGCCGCCCGGTGGGCCGAGTCGGCGGATCACCCCCTTCGGTCCCGGGCGTCAGGCCGAGCGCACCAGGGCGGGTGGGGCGAGCAGTGGGCCGTGCGGGGTCTTGTCGTCGGCGGTGGGGCCGTGCGAGGCGAGCACCACAGGTGCGCCCAGCTCCGCGCCCACCGCCTCCTTCCAGTCCGTCGGCGGGTCGTCGTACAAGGGTCGGGAGCGCAGCAGGCGGTCGGTGAGCGCGGCCTGTCGGTCCAGGTCGCCGGGTGGGCCGGGGTCGAGCCGGTCGGTGGTGTCGTAGCGGCGGCAGATCCGCAGCTCGGGGCCGGCGAGGTCGAGGTGGGTCAGCGCCAGGCCGTCCACTCCGCCGGCCGCGGCGAGGGCGTACCGGTGGGCGACCGCGTCGAAGTGACCGAACCGGAACCGGCCCTGCCAGGGGTTGGTCGGGTTGTGCGGGTCGGCCAGCGGCAGGGCCGGGTCCTCGGTCACCAGCGGGCCGGGCCCGTGTCGGGTGGTGACGGTCCGCAGCACGCCGATCCGGGTCAGGTCGCCGGACCGACCGGCCTCGGCGAGCAGGCTGTGGGCGTTGGCGAACGTGGTGGTGCTCCACGTCGTGTACGGGTGGAAGCCGTGCCACTCGTCGAGCAGCACCCCCTGCGCGCCTTCGAAGACGCAGGTGCCGGCGCGCAGCGCTCGGGCGAGCCAGCTCCGGTCGACGACCGCGACCCGTGCGGCGAACCCGGTGAACGCGGGCAGGCAGTCGTCGACCGGTGGCGCGTCCAACGGGCCGAGTTCGGCGGTCAGCCGGTCCCGCAGGGCGGTCAGCCGGCGGCGCAGCAGCGCGGGGCGGTGGCAGTCGGCGACGCGGGGCGCGTCGTCGGGGTGGGCGAGGCCGTACGCGACGGCCTCACCCACCCCCAGCCCGCAGGAGCCGTGCCGGTCGGCTCCCCGGGCGATCTCCCGGGCGCGGTTGGCGGCCCGGTGGTACGGGGTGGCGAGCAGCGCGTCGGCGTCGACGGTCAGCCGGTCGAGCGCGTCGGGCACCCCGATCGTGGCGAGATGGTCGGCCTCGGCGGCCAGTGCCAGCGGGTCCACCACCACGTGCCGGGACAGGTGCGTACCGACGCCGGGATGGAACGTGCCCGCGCCGAACTGCGCGAACGTGTGGTGCCGCCCGTCGCGCAGCACGACGGTGTGCGCCGCCTGCGCGCCCCCGTTGAAGCGGACCACCGTGTGCACCGGGCGGGTGGCGCAGAGCCAGTCCACGACCGTGCCCTTGCCGGCGTCGCCGAAGCCGAGGTCGACCACCGCCACGTGCCTCACAGCCTCCTCACCCCGCCGGTGGTGTCGCGGAACGCCGGCAGGGTCGACACCTCGGCCCGCCGCCCCCGGCCGAGGCGGGCCAGGGCCTTCGAGACGGTGCCGGTGGCGCTGGAGCCGGCGTGGTCCAGGTGGCGCAGGCCCTCGTCCAGGTCGATGGCCTGCTCGCCGAGGCCGATGGTGAGCGCGATGGTCTCGCAGACGGCGTCGAGGTCATCGAGCACGACAGCGTTCTGCCCGAGCAGATCCCGCCAGAAGTCGAGCACCTTCGCGTTGCCGGCGTAGTGGCTGCCGGCGGGGAGCAGATAGTAGGTGTCCCAGCGGCGGGTCACCTCGTCGACGACCTGCCGCAGCGGCACGTCCTGCGCCAGGTCGTCGCCGATCAGGCCGGCCACCTCACGAGCCTTCACCTGCGGGTACGCCAGCTCGTCGCCGATGATGAACAGGTAGCCGCGCCGGCCGCGCTTCTCCCAGTTGTCGGTGACGGTGTGCCGGGCCATGAAGTACAGCGCCAGCTCGTACGACTCGCTCATCTGCCCGCCGCCACCGCCTTCGAGGACGATCCGGCCGAGGTCGTCGTCCATCCGGTTGTCCGACTCGAACTGGCCCACCTGCAACGGCACCCGGTCGCAGGTGGCGTCGCCGATCGCGCCGAACATGATCTGCGGATCGCTGGCGTACCCCTGCCGTTGCAGCAGGCCGAGCAGCTGCGGCAGCTTGGTCTGCAGGGCGCGTGGCACCCTGCGCATGGAGCCGGTCACGTCGAAGAGCACCGCGATGGGCGTCGACTGCGGGTGCTCGTCGGAGTCCCGGCTCTCCCGGCTCGCGTCGCGGGGGTCGAGCGCGGGGTGCACGGTGCGCGCCCCGCTGTCGCTGTAGGAGAAGGCGCTCCGGCCGGTGGACCGGCGGTAGCGGTCGGCGGCGTCGTACACGTCGGTGGACCAGATTCCACTGCCCATGACAGCTCCCTAGGGGGTGCGGGTGAACGGTCGGAAGGTGCGTGGCCCGTAGAGCCGGTCCAGCACCTGGTCGAGTTCGCGCAGCAGACGCCAGGCGTCGTCCGGGCGGGCGTCCAGGGGGCGCTGCCGGCACCCCTGCGCGAAGGCGTGCAGCTCGCGGGGTGCGCGCGGCCCCATCAGCCAGCTCATGCAGCGGCTGGCCATCGCGATGTCGGTGCCCGGGCCGCAGGGCCGTTTGCCGGGGACCTCCTCCGGATACCAGTCCTCCTGGCCCGGCACCAACGCCGGGATCGTGCTGCCGACGGCTGCGGAGAAGCACCAGTCGACAAGCACCACGCCGTGGGCGTCCGGCTCGATCAGCACGTGTCGCGGCAGGACCGCGCCGTGCACCACGCCCGCCCGGTGGGCCAGGCCGAGCACCACCAGCAGCCGCCGCCACATCCAGGCCACGTCCCGGGCGTCCAACCCGTCGGGGTACGCGCGCCGCACCTCGTCGAGGTCGTGCAGGCCGGGTGCGGTGGCGAGCACGGTGATCCGCCGTTCGGCACCGGAGGTGGCGTCGCGGTGCGGGAATTCGTCGACGAGCCGAGGCACGTACGGCAGGTAGCGCGGGTCGCCGCGCTCGGCGATGGTGCGCAGGGCGTGCGCCTCGCGGGCCATCAGGTCGTTGTCGGTGGGCCGTCGGGGGAGTTTGAGCAGCCGGTCGTCGCCCACGTCGTAGAGGTCGGCCAGGTCGCCCGAGTGGGCCGGCGTGCCGAGGCGGTAGTCGCCGAGGACGGTGACCCGCCGGGCCCGCCACCGGGTGGTGACGTGGATGAACGCGTCGAGGGCTTCGGCGCGTACCGCCGGGTCGGTCGGCAGGCGGTCGGGGTGCAGGGCCGCGACCAGCTCGCGGTAGCGGCGGGCCGGCTGGTCGGCGCCGAACAGATCGGCGTCGGTGCGGGCGGCCGCGACCAGGCCGATGGCCTCCGCGGCCCTCACCGCACCGTCTCCTCGCGGGCGGGGCGCAGCAGCGCCGGGTGCAGCAGGCGGGCGTCGCCGGCCCGGTAGAGCCGTGCGCGCGGGCCACCTCGGGCCCCGCCGCGCTCGGTGCTGGTGCCGGTGCTCTCCACGAAGCCCGGCACGGAGAGCACCTTGCGGTGGAAGTTGCCGGCGTGCAGCGGGTGCCCCCAGACCGTCTCGTAGACGGCGCGCAGCTCGCTGATCGTGAACTCGGCGGCGAGGAAGCGGGTGGCGAGCGGGGTGTACTCCAGCTTGGACCGGGCCCGCTCCAGCGCGTCGTCGATGATGCGGCCGTGGTCGAAGGCGAGCTGCCGGCTGGTCAGCGCGGTCACCGGCAGCCAGATCGCCTCGTCGGCGTCGGTGCCGGCGGCCGGGTCGGGCAGGTCGGGGGCGAACGCGAGGTGGGCGATCGAGACGACGCGCATCCGCGGGTCACGGTCGGGGTCGCCATAGCTGCCCAACTGCTCCAGGTGTACGCGCCGGAGCCCCTCCCCGCCGAGCCCGGTCTCCTCGGCCAGCTCCCGTCGAGCGCCGGCGGTCAGGTCCTCGTCGGGGCGGACGAAGCCGCCGGGCAGTGCCCAGTGCCCCGCGAAGGGCGCCTCGCCGCGCCGGATCAGCAGCAGGTGCAGGGCACCGTCGCGGATGGTCAGCGCCACCACGTCGACGGTCACGGCGACCGACGGGTAGGCCCGCGGGTCGTACGCGGCCAGGAAGTCCTGCTCGTTCATCTGGTCTCTCTCATCCTGAGAACATCTCGTTGTGAGAACAACGTAGCGCAGACGTACGCCCCTGCCAAGCCCGAATCAGGATCGGCAGGGACGCGTCAGCGCACGAGACCCGCCAGGTGCGGTCGGCCGCGCGAGTCGTGCAGGGCGAATGCCCCGTCCGGCAGGAGGGTGAAGTCCACAGTGCTCGGCAGCGGTACGGGCAGCTTGAACGCCACCTCGACGGTGCAGGCGTCCGGCAGCCGGGTCTCCAGCGCCGCGAGGCAGCGCGCCTTGCTCCACATGCCGTGCGCGATCGGCCGGCGGAAGCCGAACAGCCGCGCCCCGAGCCGGGAGGTGTGGATCGGGTTGTGGTCCCCGGAGACCCGCGCGTACTCCGTGCCGACGCGGGGTTCCACCCGCCAGCGGGCCGTGGCCGTGGGCGCGGTCGGACGCTCGCCCCGATCGCGCCCGCCGGGTGTGCGCTCCCGGCCCAGGTACGTCGAGACGCCGCGCCAGACCTCCTCGCCGTCGACCGAGCCGACCAGCACCACGTCCACCTGCCGCCCCCGGTCGTGCGGACGCAGGTTCTCGGCGAACGTCGTGAAGTCGAGGGCCTCGTCGGCGGTGATCGGGCGGTGCACGGTGATCCGGTTGCCGACGTGCACCACGCCGGTCAGCGGGATGGGAAAGCCCGGCGCGGTCATCAGTCGCAGGGTCAGCGGAAAGCCCAGGATGTGCGGGAACGTCGCGGGCAGCCGATCGGTGAGCCGGAACCCGCAGACCCGGTCGTAGTCGGCCAGGTGCGCCCGGTCGGTCCGTACCCCGGCCACGGTGAACTCGACCGCCGGCAGGTCGGCGCCGCGCCGCCCACCGAGTCCGGGCAGCGCGCCGAGCGCGGCCCGCCGGTACAGCGCGCCGGGCGCGGGCATCCGGGGCAGCTCGACGCGCGTCCGGCCGCCCGCGCCGGCCGCACCGGCACCGCTGAGGTCACTGGTCACCTCGGCCGCCGACGCGCTCAAGTCGTGCGTCTGCTCGATGCTCAGGTCGGCGCCGACGGCCTCCGGCCGGCGGATCGCGTCCAGCGTCTCGCGCGACAGGATCTCGGTCGGGCCCTCGATCAGCTCGTGGACCGACAGGTCGTCCGGCTCTCTCCGTTTGCCCATCACGCCCCCAGCAGGCTCTGGCCGCAGACCCGGACGACGTTGCCGCTGACCGCGCCGCTGGCCGGCCAGGCCAGCCAGCCGATCGTCTCGGCCACGTCCACCGGCAGCCCGCCCTGAGCCAGGCTGTTCATCCGCCGGCCCGCCTCGCGGACGACCAACGGGATGCGGGCGGTCATCCGGGTCTCGATGAAGCCGGGGGCCACCGCGTTCACGCTGATTCCCCGGTCGCGCAGGGCCGGGGCGAGCGAGTCGACCACGCCGATCACGCCGGCCTTGCTGGTGGCGTAGTTGGTCTGCCCCCGGTTACCGGCGATCCCGGCGATCGAGGAGACGCCGATGATCCGCCCGCCGGCCGGGATCAGCTCCCGCTCCAGCAGCACGTCGTTGATCCGCTCCTGACTGGACAGGTTGACGTCGATGACCTGGTCCCACCGGTCGGCGTCCATCCGGCCGAGCGTCTTGTCCCGGGTGATGCCGGCGTTGTGCACCACCGCGTCGACCCGACCGTGCCGGCTGGCCAGGTGGTCGGCGAGGCGGGTCGGCGCGTCCGGCGCGGTCAGGTCGAGCTGGACTGCCGTACCGCCGATCTCGTTCGCCACCGCGGCGAGGGCGTCCCCGGCCGCCGGGACGTCCAGGGCGACCACCTGCGCGCCGTCGCGGGCGAGGACCCGGGCGAGGGCCGCGCCGATACCCCGGGCAGCCCCGGTGACCAGCACGACCTGCCCGTCCAGCGGCCGGTCCCAGTCGGCCGGGGCGCTCGCCGCGCCGGCGCCGACCCGGATGACCTGCCCGGAGACGTACGCCGACCGGCCGGACAGGAGGAAGCGGAGGGTCGATTCGAGGCTTGTGCGGGTGCCGGCGGCGCTCGTGTCGCCTGTCACATAGACGAGCTGGGCGGTGGTGCCCCGACCGAACTCCTTGCCGATGCTGCGGACCAGCCCTTCCAGGGCGCGCTGCGCGGTCGCCGCACGCGGTGTCGGGCACTCGTCGGGCGGGGTGCCGAGCACGATCACCCGGCCACTGGGCAGCAGGGCCCGGGCCTGCGGGTGGAAGAAGTCGTAGAGCTGACGCAGCTGGGTCGAGTCGGTGATGCCGGTGGCGTCGTACACCAGGGCGCCGAAGCGGTCCTGTGCCTCGGCCGTGCCGGTGTCGCGCAGCTCGACCCCGGCGGCGGCCAGGATCGTGGTGACCGGCTCGGCGAGCCGGCCGCCGCTGGCCGCGCCGAGCAGGACCGGCCCGGTCAGCAGCGGGTCGCCGGGGTGGTGTCGGCGCAGTCGCGGCGGGTCGGGCAGCCCGAGGCGCTTGACCAGCGCGCGGCCGGCGGCCGATTGGACGAAGCTCGCGTACCTGTCGGTCATGGGCGTAGCCTACTGGCGAGTAAGGTTCGAGCAACACTTGTCGAGGAGGCGGATCGTGCAGAGCATCCGGCGGGTCGCGGTCATCGGGGGCAACCGCATCCCCTTCGCCCGTTCCAACTCCCGCTACGCGGACGCGTCCAACGCGGACCTGCTCGGCGCGGCGCTCGACGGTCTGATCGCCCGGTACGGGCTGGCCGGGCAGCGGGTCGGCGAGGTGGTCACCGGGGCTGTGCTCAAGCACTCCCGCGACTTCAACCTCACCCGCGAGGTGGTCCTCGGGTCCCGGCTCGACCCGCACACCCCCGCGTACGACATCCAGCAGGCCTGCGGCACCGGCCTGGAGGCGGCGATCCTCGTCGCCAACAAGATCGCCCTCGGTCAGCTCGACGTCGGCATCGCCGGTGGTGTCGACACCACCTCCGACGCGCCGCTCGCGGTCAACGAGGAGATGCGGCGCACGCTGCTCAAACTCAACTCCGCCCGGACGCTCGGCCAGCGGCTGAAGGTCGCCGCGAAGCTGCGCCCACTCCAGCCGTTCAAGCCGGAGATCCCGCGCAACGCCGAGCCGCGTACCGGCCTGTCCATGGGGGACCACGCCGCCCGCACCGCGCTGCGCTGGCAGATCGACCGGCGCTCGCAGGACGAGCTGGCACTGCGCTCGCACCAGCGGCTCGCCGCCGCGTACGACAGGGGTTTCTTCGACGATCTGATGACGCCCTACCTGGGGCTCACCCGCGATGCGAACCTCCGCCCGGACAGCAGTCTGGAGAAGCTCGGCGCGCTGCGACCCGTCTTCGGCACCCGTGGCCCGGACGCCGAGCACGCCACCATGACCGCCGGGAACTCGTCGCCGCTCACCGACGGCGCGTCCACGGTGCTGCTGGCCAGCGAGGAGTGGGCCGCCGCGCACCACCTGCCGGTGCAGGCCTGGTTCAGCCTGTCGGAGACGGCGGCCGTGGACTTCGTGCACGGCGACGAAGGGCTGCTGATGGCCCCCGCGTACGCGGTGCCGCGGATGCTGGCCCGCGCCGGGCTGACGTTGCAGGACTTCGACTACTACGAGATCCACGAGGCGTTCGCCTCGCAGGTGCTGGCCACCCTCGCCGCCTGGGAATCGCCGGAGTTCTGCAAGGACCGGCTGGGACTGGACGCCCCGCTCGGGTCGATCGACCGCGAGAAGCTCAACGTCAACGGCTCCTCGCTGGCCGCCGGGCACCCGTTCGCCGCCACCGGCGGCCGGATCGTGGCCACGCTGGCCAAGCTGCTGGCCGAGAAGGGCAGCGGGCGCGGGCTGATCTCCATCTGCGCGGCCGGCGGCCAGGGCGTGACGGCGATCCTGGAGCGCTGAGGCGTCCCTGTCGATCGACCTGTACGTCGTCCGGTCGCAGCGGGCGGCAAACCGCGGGCGCCGCAACGAACGGCGGACGATACTGGCACGGTGGAGGAGGACCTCGTCGAACTGCTGGCCTCGACCGGAGTCACCTGCCGGTTGTTGGTCGAGCAGACGCAGGGCCCATACCACCGAGCTGTGCATCCCGAGCGGCGGGAGATCACCGAGGACCGCGATGGTCTCCCGCTGCGCCTTGGGCTACGCCTATTGGCGGCGGACGCCACCACCCCCCTCGCGGACGTCCTCGTCGAAGTCTGGCAGGCCGACCACGTGGGCCGATACTCCGGCTTCCAGCCATTCGAAGCGAGGCCGGGACAGGTGGTCACCTCGGAGTCGGTGCCGCACGATGTGATCGCCGCCGGTGAGACGTACCTGCGGGGCAGCCAGCGCACCGACGAGCGCGGGATGTGCGCGTTCAACACGATCTACCCGGGCTGGTACGCCAGCCGTACCGTGCACATCCACCTCATCGCGCACCTCGGCGACCGCTCGGTGACCACGCAGCTCTACTTTCCCGACAGGGTCACCGACGAGGTTTTCAGTCGCCCGCCCTATCGGGGCCGGCCGCAGCGCGACACCACCAACGCCACCGACAGCATCTTTGCCGACGGCGGTGAGCAGATGATCCTGGACCTGCAAGGAGATCCGACGACCGGCTACACCGGGGTCCTCTGCGTCGTCCTCGACCGGCAAGCGCGACCTGCCTCGGCTCCGGGTCCTTCGGCGGAAAGCGACAGTTGATCGTGGCCAGCAAGGAGCAGATCGAGGCCACCATCGAGGCACACCTCGCCGCCGTCGGCGCCGCCGACGCTACCGCGCTGGCGGATCTCTACACACCGGATGCCCGTCTGCATGACCCCGCTGGCGGATCCCCAGTCACCGGCCGAACGGCCATCCAGCAGCACTTTGCCGGCGTGCTCACCAAGCAACGGACAATGGAACTCGTCATGGTGGCGATCGCCGACCACCACGCCGCGTTCCATTTCCGCGCCACACCAGCCGACGGCCCCACCAGAGAGGTCATCGACACCATGACCTTCGACGACCAAGCCATGATCACTTCAATGCAGGCGTACGCGAGCTGACACCAAACCCGGTCGGAGTAACCTGCGTGGCCTGCCGTCCGGCCAAGGGGAGGAATCGCTCCACCGAGGCCGCGAATGCTGAGGGGTCGTCGTCCGCCCAGGGGAAATGCCCAGCTCGTGGCTGCTGGCCGTTGCCGACGGTCGCTTCGAAGCAGCCCTGAGCGACCTGACCGAGGCAATGCACATCGGCTCGCCGCCCCCGGTCAGTAGAAATCCGCCAAGCTGCGCCCGGTCTTCGGGCTGGGCGAGGATCGCAACGTCGTGGGCCGGCAGGGCCAGGCCGCGTGAGTGCGGCCGTGCACGACACCCCGCGGGTGTGACCTGACCCGACCCGTCCCGCCGACCGGCCGGTGGGCCGGGTTGGCTGGGGCTGCGACCGGCGCGTACGCGAGAATGAGGTACGTGACGACGATCCCGAACGTGCTCGCCAACCGGTACGCCTCGCCCGAGTTGGTCGCCCTCTGGTCGCCCGAGGAGAAGGTCCGCATGGAGCGGCGGCTGTGGCTCGCCGTGCTGCGCGCGCAGCGTGACCTGGGCGTGGCCGTTCCGGACGGCGTGGTCGAGGCGTACGAGCGGGTGCTCGACCAGGTCGACCTCGCGTCGATCGCGGAGCGGGAGCGGGTCACCCGGCACGACGTCAAGGCCCGCATCGAGGAGTTCAGCGCGCTCGCCGGGCACGAGCACGTGCACAAGGGGATGACCTCCCGGGATCTCACCGAGAACGTCGAGCAGCTCCAGGTGCGCGCCTCGTTGGAGCTGATCCGGGACCGGGTGGTGGCCACCCTGGCCCGGTTGGCCCGGCTGGCGTACGAGCACTCCGAGCTGGTCATGACCGGCCGCTCGCACAACGTGGCCGCGCAGGCCACCACGCTTGGCAAGCGCTTCGCGTCGGCGGCGGAGGAGCTGCTGATCGCGTACGAGCGGCTGGAGGACCTGATCGGCCGCTACCCGCTGCGCGGCATCAAGGGGCCGGTTGGCACGGCCGCCGACCAGCTCGACCTCTTCGACGGTGACGCCGACAAGGTCGCCGAGCTGGAGCGACGGGTCGCCGAGCACCTGGGCTTCGCGCGGGTGCTCGACAGCGTCGGGCAGGTCTACCCACGCTCGTTGGACTTCGACGTGCTGTCGGCGCTGGCGCAGACCGCCGCCGCGCCGTCCTCGCTGGCCACCACGATCCGGCTGATGGTCGGTCAGGAGCTGGTGACCGAGGGCTTCAAGCCGGGTCAGGTCGGCTCCAGCGCGATGCCGCACAAGATGAACACCCGTTCGTCGGAGCGGGTGAACGGCTTCGCGGTGATCATCCGGGGTTACCTGTCGATGGTCGGCGAGCTGGCCGGTGACCAGTGGAACGAGGGCGACGTGTCCTGCTCGGTGGTCCGCCGGGTGGCTCTGCCGGACGCGTTCTTCGCCGCCGACGGGCTGTTCCAGACCTTCCTGACCGTGCTCGACGAGTTCGGCGCGTACCCGGCGGTGATCAACCGGGAGTTGGAGCGGTTCCTGCCCTTCCTGGCGACCACCAAGATCCTGGTGGCGGCGGTCCGGCGCGGCGTCGGCCGGGAGGTCGCGCACGAGGTGATCAAGGAGCACGCGGTCGCCGTGGCGCTGGCCATGCGCGAGAAGGGCGCCCCGGAGAACGACCTGTTCGACCGCCTGGCCGCCGACGGCCGCCTGGGCCTGTCCCGCGCCGACATCGACACCCTGGTCGCCGACCGCACCGCCTTCGTCGGAGCGGCGAAGACCCAGGTGGAAGCGGTAACCCGCCGCATCACCAAGGTGGTAGAAACCCACCCGGAAGCCGCAACCTACACCCCACCCCCCATCCTCTAACCCCGCCGACTCCCCCCCCGCGCCCCCGCGCCCGTCCCGCCCCAGCGTTCGTTGATCATGAAGTTATTGCCGCGACACGCCGACGCGCAGGGCAATAACTTCATGATCAACCGGGTGGCGAGGGGCCGGCAGCGAGGGTCGGGTTAGTCGCCGGTGGGGGTTTCTGCGGCTGTTCGTAGGTTGGGGCCGCTTGCGGGTTCGGCGATGCCGCCGAGAGACTCGGCGAAGGCCGGGTCGGTGGCGGTCTCCGCCGCCACCGCCGGCTGGTCGGCCGGCATGACCTGGGGCATCGTGGGTACGGCGATAACCGCCGTGCCGTACGCGCAGATCTCCATCCACATCTCACCGCAGTCCCGGCTGTCGAAGCGCATGCCGATCACGGCGTTCGCGCCGAGCCGCAGGGCCTCCTCGCCGAGGCGGGTCACGGAGTCGGTACGCCAGCGGGTCAGGTTGTCCGGCGCCATCGGGTCGTACGCGCCACCGCGCAGATTCTTGACACCCTCGCGGTACGGGTTGCGCGTCCTGGCCATCGATGACACCACCTCACCGAGAATCTGGCGGATCTCGTAGCCGGGCAGTTGCTCTGTCGTCACGACCAGCACGGTTCCGATGCTGTCAGGAGTTGCGCGACCCGATCGGGTGCCGTGTTCACCTGATCGGATGCTGCAAAACGACGCGGCGCGGACGGTCGGCACGCCGGCGACCATCCGCGCCGCGCGGGCGCTAACGGTCAGACACCGGCCACCGAGGTGATCCAGGCCCGGTTGTACGCGACACTGCCGTAGTTCTGGATGGAGGAGCCGTCGGCCGTGGAGGCCACACCGACCTGCTGGCCGTTGTAGAACTGCGGCCCGCCCGAGTCGCCCCGCCAGGCGTTGCCGTTGATCCGGCTGCTGCGGATCGCCTGCCCGCCGTACGCGTCGGTGGCGCTGTTGCTGGTCACCTGGACGGTGGCGGTCTTGAGCTGGCTGGAGGCGTCGCACCCGCTGTAGCAGGTCATGCCCCACCCGTAGATCGAGTTGGTCGAGCCGACGGGCGGGTTGCTGCTGGCCAGGGACACCGCCGAGGTGCTGACGGTGCTGGAGAGCCGCATGAGGGCCAGGTCGTTACGGGTGTAGGTGGCGCTGACGGTACGGGTGACCCCGCCCGAGGCGCGGTAGACGCTGCCGACCCGGACCGACATCGTGCCGCTGATGCAGTGTCGGGCGGTGAGCACCCACTGCGCGGCGATCACGCTGCCCGAGCAGGTGAACGAGCCGTTGCTCAGCACGGCGGCGGCCCAGGGGGCGGACGACACGGTGCCGCCGCCGATGATGGGTTGGGGGCCGGCCGGGGCGGCGGACGCGCCGGACGCGGCGGCGAGGGCGCCGACCAGCGCGGTGCTGATCAGGGCGAGCAGGGGACGAACGCGCATCGGTGGACTCCTTGGAGGGGCTGGGGCCCGGGGTCGCCGGGTGCCCGGTGGCGACAGCGGGAGATCCCCGCCGCCGCTGGCATCGAGTGATGTCTATGTAATGTAGGGCCGACGAGCATCGTTTTCAAGAAGCTTATCGAGATCAACGAATGTAACGATTCGGCTACCCAGCGCGCCGTATATGCCCTGCTGGGGCCGCCTGTCCCGCCCCGCCGGCCGCACCCGCTGCCGGTTATGTGGATCACTGCCTGAACTGCGCCCGGCCGGTGCGTCCGCGACGGTATCTGCCAGGTACGCTGGCTGCGCTCGCCCGTTGTGGGTCGGCACCCAACTGCGTACACAGTCAGGAGTGCCCAGTGCCTCGCGTCGTCGTCGACGTCATGCTCAAGCCCGAGATCCTCGATCCGCAGGGCCAGGCCGTCGCAAACGCGCTGCCCCGGCTCGGCGTCAGCGACGTCGCCTCAGTGCGGATCGGCCGGCGCATCGAGATCGACTTCACCGGTGAACCGGACCTGGACCGGGCCCGGGAGATCGCCGACAAGCTGCTCGCCAACCCGGTCATCGAGGACTTCACCGTCCGCCTGGTCGAGACCGACGAGACCGCGGACGCCCGCTCGTGACCGCCCGGGTCGGTGTGGTCACCTTCCCCGGCTCGCTCGACGACGGGGATGCCGCCCGCGCCGTCCGGATCGCCGGCGCCGAGCCGGTCCGGCTCTGGCACGGTGACCCGGACCTGCATGGTGTGGACGCGGTCGTGCTGCCCGGCGGCTTCTCCTACGGTGACTACCTGCGCTGCGGCGCCATCGCCCGGTTCGCCCCGGTGATGGAGACGCTCGTGGACGCCGCCCGGGGTGGCCTGCCGGTGCTCGGCATCTGCAACGGCTTCCAGATCCTCTGCGAGGCGCACCTGCTGCCCGGCGCGCTCACCCGCAACCAGCACCTGCACTTCCGTAACCGGGACCAGGTCCTGCGCGTCGAGTCGGCCGGCACGGCGTGGACCAACGCGTTCCAGCCCGGCCAGGAGATCCTCATCCCGGTGAAGAACGGCGAGGGCTGCTACGTCGCCGACACCGCGACGCTGGACCAGCTCGAAGCCGAGGGGCGGGTCGTCGCGCGCTACGTCGGCGGCAACCCCAACGGGTCGCTGCGCGACATCGCGGCCATCACGAACTCCGCCGGCAACGTTGTCGGCATCATGCCGCACCCCGAGCACGCGGTGGAGGCGCTCACCGGCCCCTCGCTGGACGGCCTGGGCTTCTTCACCTCGGTCCTCAAGCACCTGGTGGGGGCGCCCGCGTGAACGCGAGGAGTCGGTCAGGCGGGCACGAGCGCAGCGAGGAGAGGTCATGACCACCCATCCGGACCCGGTACGGGACACTCCGGAGGCGTACTCCGCCCCGGCGCAGCCGACCGAGCCGCTGGCGCAGCCCGCCGCTCCGTCCCAGCCGGCGACCGCCGACTGGACCGACGGCGTGGACACCGTGCCGCGCGCCGGTGGCACGCCGGGCGAGTTGCAGCCGTACACCGAGCTGGGTCTGCGCGACGACGAGTACGACCGGATCCGGCAGATCCTCGGCCGTCGACCCACGCAGTCCGAGCTGGCGATGTACTCGATCATGTGGAGCGAGCACTGCTCCTACAAGTCGAGCAAGGTGCACCTGCGCCAGTTCGGTGAGAAGGCCCCGCACAGCGACCGCCTGCTCGCCGGCATCGGCGAGAACGCCGGCGTGGTGCAGGTCTCCGACGAGCTGGCGGTGACCTTCAAGGTCGAGTCGCACAACCACCCGAGCTTCGTCGAGCCGTACCAGGGCGCGGCGACCGGCGTCGGCGGCATCGTCCGGGACATCCTCGCCATGGGTGCCCGCCCGATCGCGGTCATGGATCCGCTGCGCTTCGGTGCCGCGGACCACCCGGACACCGCTCGGGTGCTCACCGGCGTGGTCGCCGGCGTGGGTGGCTACGGCAACTGCCTCGGCCTGCCCAACATCGGCGGCGAGCTGGTCTTCGACCCGTCCTACCAGGGCAACCCGCTGCTCAACGCGCTTTGCCTGGGCGTACTGCCGGTCGACCGGCTGCAGAACAAGGCCGCCGCGGGCCCCGGCAACGTCGTGGTGCTGATGGGTGCCAAGACCGGCCGGGACGGCATCGGCGGCGTGTCGGTGCTGGCCAGCGCCACCTTCGACGAGGGCAGCGAGGCCCGTCGCCCGGCCGTGCAGGTCGGCGACCCGTTCACCGAGAAGCTGCTGATCGAGGCGTGCCTGGAGCTGTACGACGGCCAGCTGGTCGTCGGCATCCAGGACCTCGGTGGCGCCGGCCTGACCTGCGCGCTCACCGAGACCGCCGCCGCTGCCGGCACCGGCATGCGGGTCTGGCTGGAGCGGGTGCCGCTGCGGGAGCCCTCGATGGACCCGCACGAGATCCTGGCCAGCGAGTCGCAGGAGCGGATGCTGCTGGTCGTCGAGCCGGACAAGCTCGACGCCGTGCTCAAGACCGCCGAGAAGTGGGGCGTGCTCGCCACCGCGATCGGTGAGGTGACCGCGCCCGAGCCGGACGGCCGGCCCGGCCGACTGCTGATCACCTGGCAGGATCACCTGGTCGTCGACGTGCCGCCGGGTTCGCTCGTCGACGACGGCCCGGTGTATGCCCGACCGATGCGGGAGCCGGCCGACCTGATCCTGCTCCAGGCCGACCGGGCCGAGACGCTGCCCCGCCCGGCCGACCCGGAGGCGCTGCGGGAGACCGTGCTGCGCATGATCGCGTCGCCCAACCTGGCCGACAAGACCTGGGTCACCGAGCAGTACGACCGCTACGTGCTGGGCAACACCGTGCTCGCGCAGCCGGAGGACGGCGGCGTGATCCGGATCGACGAGCGGACCGGGCTCGGTGTGGCGCTGTCGGTGGACGGCAACGGCCGGTACGCCCGGCTCGACCCGTACAACGGCACCAAGCTGGCCCTGGCCGAGGCGTACCGGAACGTGGCGGTGACCGGCGCGACGCCGATAGCCGTCACCAACTGCCTCAACTTCGGCTCTCCGGAGGACCCGGGCGTGATGTGGCAGTTCGCCGAGGCCGTGCGCGGCCTGGCGGACGGCTGCCTGGAGCTGGGCATCCCGGTCACCGGTGGCAACGTCAGCTTCTACAACCAGACCGGCGCGGCGGCCATCCACCCGACCCCGGTGGTCGGTGTGCTGGGTGTGCTGGACAACGTGGCCGACCGGGTGCCGATGGGCTTCGTCCCGCGTCCCGGCGGCGACCACGACCAGCTCTACCTGCTCGGCGAGACGAATGTGGAGCTGTCCGGCTCGGAGTGGGCCTGGGTGACGCACGAGCACCTCGGCGGCATCCCGCCGCAGGTCGACCTGCTTCGCGAGAAGGCGCTGGCCGACCTGCTGGCCGAGGCGGCCCGGGTGGGTCACCTCAGTTCGGCGCACGACCTGTCCGACGGTGGCCTCGCCCAGAGCCTGGTCGAGTCCTGCCTGCGGCGTGGCGTCGGCGCACGGATCGCCGTGCCCGAGCAGTTCGCCGACGGTTCGATGCCGTTCGTCTACCTGTTCAGCGAGTCCGCCACGCGGGCGCTGGTGTCGGTGCCGCGTGGCCACGACAAGGCGTTCGCGGCGCTCTGCGCCGAGCGGGGGGTGCCGTTCGAGCTGATCGGCGTCACCGACCCGACCGGCGGTGCGCTGGAGGTGCACGGCCAGTTCCGGATCGGTCTGGACGAGCTGCGCGCCGCGCACACCGAGACCCTGCCGCGCCTCTTCGGCGGCGCTGCGGCCGTCGACGTGCCCGCGCCGGCCGCCGGCGTGGCGGGCGCGGTCGAGGCCGTGCCGCTGCCGGGTGCCCCGGCCGAGCCGGTGGACGCGTCGGAGGTGCTCTCCGAGCCGATCGCCTCGGCCGGTCCGTCCCCGCAGACCGGAGCTGTCGACCCGGTCGGGTCGGAGCAGCCGGGCGAATCGTCCGAGTCTGACTCCGGTGCCGCCGAGCCGTCGCCTGACGAGCGCTGAGGCGTTGACGGCGGCCGTCTACGGCCAGCCCGGGTCGGGTGCCCGCTTCGACTGGGGCCTGACCGGGGCGGCCGAACTCGGCCGCGTCTGCGCGGCGCTGGTGGTGGTGGACGTCCTCTCGTTCACCACCGCCGTCGAGGTGGCGGTCGCCCGGGGCATGCGGGTGCACCCGTTCCCGTGGGGCGAGCAGGCCGCCGAGTACGCGGTGCGGGTCGGCGCGGTCGCGGCGGTGGGCCGTCGCCGGGTGACAGCCGACCATCCGTGGTCGCTCTCACCCGCCGCGTTGAGCGCCGCGCCCGTCGTGGCGGACCTGGTGCTGCCCTCACCGAACGGCTCCGCGATCAGCGCGGCCGCCAGCGCCACCGGGCTGCCGGTGGTCGCGGCGTGCCTGCGCAACGCCCGCGCCGTCGGGCGTTGGCTGCGCCGCCAGGGGTACGGCACGACGGACGCCCCCATCGGCGTCGTCGCCTCGGGTGAGCGGTGGCCGGACGGGTCGCTACGACCGTCGGTCGAGGACCAGCTCGGCGCGGCGAGCGTGCTGGACGCCCTGTCCGGTGTGCCGGGTGGCCTCTCCGTGGAGGCGGCCATGGCGCTCGCCGCGCTGGCCAGCACTCCGGACGTGCCCGCCGCGGTGCGCGGCAGCGTGTCCGGTCGGGAGTTGACCGAGGGCGGCTTCGGCGCCGACGTCGACGTCGCGGTCCGGGTGGGCGTGTCGGACGTCGTACCGGTTCTCCGCCAGGGCGTGTTCTCCGCCGCCTGACCGTCGCGGGTCGCCGGCCCGCTCGCGCCGCGCCCACATCCGCGTCCCGCCGCGCCCGCGCCCGTCCGGTGCCGGGCGTGATCAACTCGGTTTCCGGGAAGTCGGTGTGTCGAGGTAACGCGGACAGCCCGCCTTCCTGGAAGACGAGTTGATCACGCTGGAGGACCGGGCGACCAGCGCCCGCAACGGAACGGCCGCCCGGAGATCCGGGCGGCCGTTCTGCCGTGCTGCGGTGCCGTGGTGCTGGTCAGTCGTCCAGCCAGTCGAGGCGTCGGCCGCCCCGCTCGGTGGGCGGCGGCCCGTCCGGCCGGGCCCGGCCACCCTGCTGTTGGCCGTAGCCGGCCTGGTCGTAGCCCCGGTCGTCGTAGGCGCCGCGTTGCTGCGGGGCTTCCTTGCCGTAGCCGCCCTGGTCGTACCCGCCGCCCTGCTGCTGGCCGTAGCCGGCCTGGTCGTAGCCCCGGTCGTCGTAGGCGCCGCGTTGCTGCGGGGCCTCCTGGCCGTAGCCGCCCTGGTCGTACCCGCCGCCCTGCTGCTGGCCGTAACCGCCCTGGTCGTACGCGCTGGTCTGCTGGCCGTAGCCGCCAGCCGGCTCCGCCGCGCGACCGCCGCCGTACGGGGCCGTCGGATCGGGCTGGCCGTAGCCCGGATCCTGCTCCGGCTGGTAGACGCCGGTGGCGTACGGGTCGGCCGGAGCCGGGTACTGGGTGCTGTCACCGGTGTAGCGGCCGGTCGGCTCGTCGAAACGCTCGCCGTAGCCCGCCCCACCGGCGGGAGCGGGCGGATAGCCCGCGCCACCGGCCGGGGCGGTGTAGTCACGGCTGCCGTAGCCGCCACCCGGGGCGGCAGCGCCGCCGTAGCCCGCGCCCGAGCCGGGTGCGGCACCGTAGGGGTCCCCCGCCGGGCCGGCGCCGTAGCCGCCCTCCGGCGTTGCCGCCGTGCCGTAGCCGCCGCCCGAGGACGGCGCGTTGCCGTAGCCACCGGCGCCGTAGCCGCCCGGAGCGGGCTCGTCGCCGTAGCCGGTGCCGCCCCAGCCCTGCTGGCCCGCCGCGCCGTAGGGCTGCGCTGGCGCTCCGTACGGGTCCGGCGGGACGTCGTCGACCACCGGGCGGTGCATCATCGTCGGCGCCTCGCTCAGCGCCGCGCCGCCGACCATGGTCGGGTCGGGACCGCCACCGGCGCGGTTGACCACCCGGGTCTGGTCGTCAGTCCCGTGGAAGGCGCCCCGGGCCGCCGGCACGGCGCCAGCCGCGCCAGCGGTCGCCGGCTCGTCATCGTCGTCGCCGTTCTCGCGGCGCTTCATCCAGAGCAGCACGATCGTGCCGACGCCGGCCGCGACCAGCAGGCCGCCGAGCAGGATGATCAGGTACGACCCGAAGCCGCCGCCGTCGTCCTCGTTGGCGGCGTTCGCCGGGGCGCCCGGGCTGGCCGCCTCGGACGGCTGCTCCTCGCCATCCTCCTCGGTCGCCTCCTCGGTGGGGAGGGCCTCGGCGGTGGCGGACGGCGTGGCGCTGGGCGTCACCTCGACCTTGATCTCCAGGCTGATCCGCTGGCCGGTGATGGACTGCCCGGCACTCGCGGTGAAGTTCTTGAACGCCTTGATGTTGTCGGAGGACGCACCGAGGTCGATACGCCCGGGAGCGATCGGAGCGGAGGTGCTTCCGGTGAAGCGGAAGTTGCCGCTGCCGTCGCTCAGGGCGTCGTAGCGGTGACCGGCGCTGTCCTGCAGGACGACGAAGGCATTCGGCACCGCGGTGTTGTCGGCCTTCTTGACCACCTTGCCGGACACCGACTTCACGGTCTGCGTCTGCTGCGGCGTCGGCGGAGCCGCGGCCTTGCCCTTCACGGTCAGCGCGACCGTGGCGGTGTCCGGGCCGGAGTCGGCCTCGACGGCCACCGTGACGGTGGCGGTCGCGTCGCCGGCGTTGTCGTTGGCGGCGATCCTGACCAGCACCGACTTGGCCTGCGGGTTGCCCAGGCCGGGGAAGTCGACGTCGCCGCAGCCGCTGGCGCAGCTGACGCCGGACGGCAGGCCGGAGAGACTGATCTTGGCCTTCCGGTCGTTGTCACCGGGAGTGACGCGCACGGTGATCGTGGCGTCGCTTCCGGCGTTCACGGTGACCGAGCCGGGGGAGACGTCGACCTCTGCGGCCAGGGCTGGTGTGGCGGGGACGGCGAGCAGAGCGCCGGCAACCAGCGCTACGACCACACCGGCCCGCTGCTTCCAGGCACGTCGGTGTGTTGACACGTCCACCGCCTTCCGGGCTGACTTCCCTTGACCGGCGGGGCGCCGGGCCGGGGATCATCACGGTACGAATACGCCGTCGGCCACTATGCCTTGTCTGACTGGATCGGCGCGACCCAGGGCCAGCGTCGAGTGCTTCACCTGTGCGTCGTATCGTCCCGTCGTGTCCTCTCCGCACAGTAAGTCCGCCGCCGTGGCGGCGGCTTTGTCGGCGCTTGACGAGGGTCGTACGCCCGAACGGCCGGTACTCCGGGAGGCGGTCCGGTCCTTGTTGGCCGTCCTCGCGGAGCGCGCCCCCGGCCGATCGGTGGAGGTGCGCGTCCCACCATACGGTGCGATCCAGTGCGTTCCCGGTCCTCGACACACCAGGGGAAACCCGCCGAACGTGGTCGAGATGTCCCCGCAGACCTGGTTGGGGCTGGCCACCGGCCGGATCGCGTGGGCCGAAGCGGTCACCGATGGTCGCGTTCAGGTGAGTGGCATCCGGGCGGACCTCTCGGCGTACCTGCCCCTCTAGCTGGGCGGATGTCCGAGTGATCGTGACTCTCGGCAGGGAAATCGTGACTATCTGTATCGACGGCGACTCGCGTACACTGTCAGGCGACGACAGTGGTCCCGGCCGAGGAGTGTGGATCCGCACCGTGATCCCCGCCAGGCCGGTCCAGACCAGCATGAGGGAGCGGTAGTGCCCCGAGGCGACGGCCGGCTGAGCCACGACCTTGACCCCCAACGACCCGGCCCCCAGGACGCCTGCGGCGTCTTCGGTGTCTGGGCCCCCGGTGAAGAGGTCGCCAACCTGACCTACTTCGGCCTCTACGCCCTGCAGCACCGTGGCCAGGAGGCCGCAGGCATCGCGGTGAGCGATGGCTCGGGCGTGGTGGTCTACAAGGATCTCGGCCTGGTGGCCCAGGTCTTCGACGAGCCCACCCTGGCCAGCCTGCGCGGCCACCTGGCGATCGGCCACGCCCGTTACTCCACGACCGGCGCCTCCAACTGGGAGAACGCCCAACCGACCATCCGGTCGACAAGTTCCGGCACGACCATCGCGCTGGCCCACAACGGCAACCTGGTCAACACCGCCGAGCTGGAGAAGGAGGTCGCCGAGCGCGGCCTGGTCGCGGACGGCTCGACCAACGACACCTCGCTGGTGACCATGCTGCTGGCCAGCCATCCGGACCTGTCCGTCGAGGCGGCCGCGCTCGAGGTGCTGCCGCAGCTGCGCGGGGCGTTCAGCTTCGTCTTCATGGACGAGTCGACGTTGTACGCGGCCCGCGACCCGCACGGCGTGCGCCCGCTGGTGCTCGGCCGGCTGGAGCGTGGCTGGGTGGTGGCGAGCGAGACCGCCGCGCTGGACATCGTCGGCGCCAGCGTGGTGCGCGAGGTCGAGCCCGGTGAGCTGATCGCGATCGACGAGGAGGGGCTGCGCTCCACCCGGTTCGCGTCGCCGGAGCCGAAGGGCTGCCTCTTCGAGTACGTCTACATCGCCCGCCCGGACGCCACCATCGCCGGGCGCAACGTGCACGCGGCGCGGGTGCAGATCGGTCGTCAGCTGGCCAAGGAGCACCCGGTGGAGGCCGACCTGGTCATCCCGGTGCCCGAGTCCGGCACGCCGGCCGCGATCGGTTACGCGGAGGCGTCCGGCATCACCTACGGCGCGGGCCTCATGAAGAACCCGTACGTGGGCCGCACCTTCATCCAGCCGTCGCAGACCCTGCGCCAGCTGGGCATCCGGCTCAAGCTCAACCCCCTGCGGCAGAACGTCCGCGGCAAGCGGCTGGTGGTCGTGGACGACTCGATCGTGCGCGGCAACACGCAGCGGGCCATCGTGCGGATGCTGCGCGAGGCGGGGGCGCTGGAGGTGCACGTCCGGATCTCCTCCCCGCCGGTCAGCTGGCCGTGCTTCTACGGCATCGACTTCGCCACTCGGGCGGAGCTGCTGGCCAACGGGTTGGACAACGACGGCATCCGGCGTTCCATCGGCGCCGACACGCTGGGTTACGTCTCGCTTCCTGGCCTGATCGCCGCGACCGAGCAGCCGAAGACCCGGCTGTGTCGGGCGTGTTTCGATGGGGAGTACCCGATCGAGCTGCCGGCCGGCAACCTGATCGGCAAGCACGTCCTCGAAGGGGTGGGCCGCCGGGTCGCCAACGCGACGCCGGAAGCCCCGGACAGCTTCGGCCCGCTCGTCGCCACTCCGGGTGGCGTGACCGCAAACCGCCCGTAGCACCAACCGGCGCGGCCCGGCCACCGCCGGCGCGGCACCGAGAACCACAAAGGGGAGAACCGTGACGCACGTGTCCGAGCGCAGCGGCGCAGGAAGCAGCCCGACCGGCGCTGGCGGCGACCACCAGCCGTGGACGGGCGGTGCTGGCCGTCAGGCCCGTAAACGCTCGGTCTCGTACGCCGACGCCGGGGTCTCCATCGACGCGGGTGACCGCGCGGTGGAGCTGCTCAAGTCGAAGGTGCGCCAGACCCGTCGCCCCGAGGTGCTGGGTGACCTCGGCGGCTTCGCCGGCCTGTTCCGGCTGGACACGAAGAAGTACAAGAGCCCGATCCTGGCCTCCTCGACCGACGGTGTGGGCACCAAGCTGGTGATCGCCCAGCAGATGGACATCCACGACACGGTCGGCATCGACCTGGTCGCGATGGTCGTCGACGACCTGGTGGCCTGTGGCGCCGAGCCGCTGTTCCTGCTCGACTACATCGCCACCGGCGAGGTCGTTCCGGACAAGGTGGCCGAGATCGGCGCGGGCATCGCCGACGGCTGCCGGTACGCGGGCTGCGCGCTGCTGGGCGGGGAGACCGCCGAACACCCCGGCGTGCTGCGCCCGGACGAGTACGACATCTCCGCCACCGGCGTGGGCGTGGTCGAGGAAGCCGACATCCTCAGCCCCGAGCGGGTCGAGGTGGGCGACGTGGTGATCGCGATGCGCTCCTCCGGCCTGCACTCCAACGGCTACTCCCTGGTCCGGCACGTGCTGCTGGGCGCGGCCCGGATGCGTCTGGACATCGTGATCGACGATTTCGGTCGGCAGCGGACCCTGGGTGAGGAGCTGCTTACCCCGACCAAGATCTACGCCAAGGACTGCCTCAAGCTGATCGCCGAGGCCGACGTGCGGGCGCTGTCCCACATCACCGGCGGCGGCATCCCCGGCAACCTGGTCCGGGTGCTGCCGGAGCACGTCGACGCGGTGGTCAACCGGTCCACCTGGAAGCCGCAGCCGATCTTCGACCTGATCCAGTCGAAGGGCCGGATCGACGACCACGACATGGAGTCGACCTTCAACATGGGTGTCGGCATGTTCGCGATCGTCTCGGCCGAGGACGCCGACCGTGCGCTGGCCACCCTGACCGGCCGTGGGGTCGAGGCGTGGCAGGCTGGCGAGATCATCGAGGGCACCGGCAACGTGCAGATGGTCGGTCAGCACACTCGCGGATGATCACGCTCCGGTGATCGTACGGGCACCTGATCAGGGCTTCACCCGAGTGGCCAGTGCCGCCTAGCCTGAAGGGCTCAGGCTGGGCGGAGGAGGGTGATGGCTGCGGGGGAACTGTCGTTCAGCGGGATGCGCGGTCTGGCCGCGGTCCCGTCGTACGTCGTCATGCAGCCGACGACCCTCTGCAACCTCGACTGTGCGTACTGCTACCTGCCGTTTCGGGCCGCTGACCGGCGGATGTCGGTGCCGGTGGCCGAGGCGGTGGCAGCGGCGGTCAACCCGTGGGCGGCGGCCGGTCGCTTTTCCGTCGTGTGGCACGGCGGCGAGCCGCTGGCCGCCGGTCGGGAGCACCTGGCCGACCTGATCGCGCCCTTCGGGCCCGAGGTCGAGCACCACGTGCAGACGAACGCCACGCTGATCGACGACGAGTGGTGCGCGTTCTTCGCCCGGCACGAGGTGCGGGTGAGTGTGAGCGTGGACGGGCCCGCCGAACGCAATGGCGACCGGGTCAACCGTGGCGGTCAGCCGGCGTACGACCGGATCCTGCGCGGTGTGGCGGCGCTGCGCCGACACGGGCTGCCCTTCTCCGCGCTGGCCGTGGTGTCCCGGCCGGCGCCGGGGCTCGCCGCCGAGTTGTACGACTACTTCCTCGGGCTGGGCTGCGACGTGCTGGGCATCAACATCGAGGAGACCGAGGGCGTCAACACCCGCGACAACAGCCATGACGCGGCGGCGGTGACGGCGTTCTGGGCCGAGTTGGTTTCGGCCTGGCGCAAGGAGCCCCGGATCCACCTTCGCGAGGTCGAGTGGTCGCTGCGGTACGCGGCGGCGGTGCTCGACGGCGCGGCGGACGGCGTGTTGCCCCGTCGGTTGGACCCGATCCCGACCATCGGGCACGACGGCTCGGTGACCGTGCTCTCCCCGGAGCTGGCCGGGTTCACCGATCCGCACTACGGCGACTTCAGCAGCGGGAACGTGCTGGCCACTCCGTTGGCCCGGATCCTGACGGACGCGGCGTCGACGCCCTGGGTGGGCGAGTTCCTGGGGGGCGTGGAGGCGTGCCGGGCGTCCTGCCCGTACTTCGGCTTCTGCGGCGGCGGTCATGCCGCCAACCGTTACTTCGAGCTGGGGCGTTTTGACGGTACGGAGACCGAGCACTGCCGCAACAGCAAGATCCGCCTATTGGAGGGAGTGTTGGAGCATGCCCGAGACCACCAGTCACCGGCGGCCTGAGCGCGAAGCGGACGACGCCCCGGACGGAGTGACCAAGCGGGTGCGGGAGGCCGCCCCCGGGCTCGTCGCGCTGCTTCAGGAAGCCGAGGACGCGCGGCGGCTGCGGGCGGAGGTGTCGGGCGGAGACGGCGTCAGCGCGGTCTGCGCCTGGAACCACTTCGAGAACATCCCGACCTTCTACAACTGGAACAACCGCCCGCGCTGAGGCCGACCGTGATCAGGGGCCTGTCGGCCGGCCGGAGTGACCTCCGGCCAGGGCAGGCCCCTGATGATCGGCACCGGTCTCGCTCCCGATGGGCACATGCGTGAGCACGCGGGGGTCACCGCGTGCTCAGCTGCGTCGAGAGGTCAGCGGGTCGGTCGGACCCAGGGATCCGGGTCGTCGTCCGCGTGATTCTCATCATCGTCGTCGACGAACTCTTTCGAGTCGTCGTCGAAGTGGTGCTCAGACTTACCAGCACCCGCCAGTTCGCGCTGCAAGGCGGTGAGGTCGGTGTTCGGGGAGTGGTACTTCAACTCCCGGGCCACCTTCGTCTGCTTGGCCTTAGCACGGCCGCGCCCCATGGCTCGACCCCCTCGCACAGAATGCGGGGCAGCCCGAAGGCGGGCCCCGATGACGTCAGGCATCTCTCGTGGCTCTTACGGTACATGGGGATGCCATCGTTCGGCACCTCGGGTTACCGTCGGCCGGCTCTGCGCGTCGCGGCGATCCGGCCGTCACCCAGTGTACCTGGTAAGGAGCGGAACGAAGAGCACCCGTGACACCGGACAAAACACGCCAAACTTGACCCGGCCTCAGCTTACCGAGTCGGACCGGCGCGGGAGGCCCGGAGGCGGATCTCGGTCGATCCGCCTCCGCCTCCGGGAGGGGTCAGCGCAGGTGGATCGTGCGCAGCCGACCGACCTCGGCCATCCGCCGCTCGGCCAACCGGTCCGCGGCGACCGCCGGCGGCACGCCCTCGGCGTCCGCCAGGTGCAGGATCTCGCGGGTGGTGTCGTAGATCCGGGTGGCCCGCAGCTTCGCCCGCTCGAAGTTGAAGCCCTCGATCTCGTCGGCCACCTGGATCACGCCGCCGGCGTTGACCACGTAGTCCGGGGTGTAGAGGATGCCCCGGTCGGCCAGCAGCTTCTCGATGCCCGGGTGCGCGAGCTGGTTGTTCGCCGCCCCGGTCACCACCTTCGCGCGCAGCGCCGGCACCGTGTCGTCGTTCAGCGCGCCGCCCAGCGCGCACGGGGCGTACACGTCGATGTCCGCAGCGACCAGCGCGGTGGCGTCGTCCACCAGGGTGACCTGCGGGTGGTTCGCGCGCACCCAGGCCAGGGCCTTCGGGTTGACGTCGGTGGCGACCACCTCCGCGCCGTCCTCCAGCAGGTGCCCGGTCAGGTACTTGCCGACCTTGCCGAGGCCCGCCACGCCGACGCGCCGGCCACGCAGGCTCGGCGTGCTCCAGACGTGCTCGGCGGCGGCCCGCATCCCCTGGAAGACACCCCACGCGGTCAGGATCGAGGAGTCGCCGGCGCCGCCGTGCTCGACGCTGCGGCCGGTCACGTACCGGGTCTCGCGGGCGATGATGTCCATGTCGGCGACGTAGGTGCCGACGTCGCAAGCGGTGTAGTAGCGGCCGGCCAGCGACTCCACGAAGCGGCCGTACGCGCGCAGCAGCGCCTCGCTCTTGATCTGCTCCGGGTCGCCCCAGATGACGGCCTTGCCGCCGCCCAGGTCCAGCCCGGCGAGAGCATTCTTGTACGCCATCCCGCGGGACAGGTCGAGCACGTCGGCGAGCGCGTCGTCCTCGCTGTCGTAGGGGTAGAAGCGGGTGCCGCCGAGCGCGGGCCCCAGCGCGGTGGAGTAGATCCCGATGATCGCCTTCAGGCCGCTCTGTTTGTCCTGGCAGAAGACGACCTGTTCGTGACCGGTCGATACCGGGTCGTCGGTGCTCGCGAATACGCCCATGACTGGCTCCTACGGTGGTGTGCGTTCCTTGTGGGACGCGGACCTGGTGGACCCCGGCGGGGATGCTGCCGGTGCGGTCGAGCCTAGTATCGGCCGCCGAGCGGCCGCCCGACGTGCCGGCGTCATCTCACGTTGCGGCGCGCGTGGTCCGGCCGCTGGGCCCGTACGGGTGCGGTTCGTGGGAGGATCGCGCGGTGCCGTCGCTCTTCGCTTCTTACCTGCGCGTGTACGAGCCGCTGACCGCCTTCGACCGGGACCGGCAGAGCTACTGGCGCCGCTACGTCTCCGAAGGGCGGGCGGTCGCCCCGGTCGAGGGCCCCGGCCGCCAGCGGACGGCGGTGATCGAGGCGCTGGGCGCGGGCTGGACCCGGCTGCCCGACCTGCCCGAGGAGGCGTACGTCCTGGAGACGGACGACGGCCTGCTGGTCTGCCCCTGGAACCTGCGCATCCGGGTCGCCGAGGCGGCGCTCAACGCCCGGGACGGGGTGCCCTCGGTGCTCGCCGACGCGTTCGTGCCGCCGGTGCTCGCCGGGCAGGCCAGGGCGGTCGTCGACGACTGGCGCAGCGGCGCCCGGGTGCTGGAGCACGGTGTGCCCCGGGTGCACGAGCAGATCGCCACCTGGGGCGTGCCGCTGCGGTGGTTCGTGCTCTTCGACCCGGCGGAACGGGACCTGGTCACCAAACCGGGCCGGCGGGCACTGCGCTACCGGACGGAGATCTCCAAGGCCCGTCGCCGATCGTCGCGGGCGCTGTCGGTGCTGCGTAAGTCGGTGGGTGAGGCGCCGATCACCGAAGCGGTGGAGGAGGCGGCCCGCTGGCTGGAGGAGTTCCACCCGCGCTCAGTGGTGGAGCTGGACTACGGCGGCCTGGTCGCCCTGCTCTCCGACGAGACCCTCGCCGCGGACGACTCGCCGGAGCTGGTCGCCGGTGGCCTTGCCGGGCTGTCGCGCGGCGAGGCCGAGGAGGCGTCCGCCGCGTACGACAAATTGGTGGCCCGGTGGCGTGCCGTGCAGCTGCTGGAGCGGTGCAACTAGGGCATTTCACCCCAGAAGCGCTCCCAAGGCGAGGTGCGCTCGTAGTTGACGCATCACGAACCGTGATCATGAGTCCGAATAAGGTAGTTTCTGCTGTGTAAAAGTCGTAAAAATCGGGCATGGTTCATCCGTCCGTCTAGGGACCTTCATCCGTTCGGCCCATGTCGGACATCGGGGACTAGCCGGACCATGGGAGACGCGTCGGCCGGCGGGACCCCGGCCGATGTCTATACATGTGGAGGAGTGACCGATGGCATCGCGAACGCACGAACCAGAGCCGCTACTCACACCGGCCGAGGTGGCGTCGATGTTCCGTGTCGACCCGAAGACGGTGACCCGGTGGGCGAAGGCGGGCAAGCTCAGTGCCATCCGCACCCTGGGTGGCCACCGTCGATACCGCGAGTCGGAGGTCAGGGCGCTGCTGCAGGGTCAGATCCCGCAGCAGCGGCAGGGCGACTGAGCCGGTACGAGTTTTTCCGACAAAGGGCGGTGGATCTCGATCCGCCGCCCTTTGTCGTGCCCGCCCTCAGCGCTGCCCCTCGGTCAGCGTGACCCGGATGCCGACCGTGCCGCCCTCGCCGCGGCGCAGCCGGCTGCCGAGCAGGCTGAGGCGGCCGATCAGCCGGTACTTGTGCTTGAGCAGGTCGCGCACCCGGCCCGTGTCGCGGCCACCGTAGAGGGTCGCGTGGGCGGGCACCTCCGCCCCGTGCGGCCGGCCCCGGACGTCACACGGGGCCACGGTCACCTCGCCGTTGTGGCGGATCCGCTTCACCTTCCCCGAGTCGGCCCGGGTCCAGACGGCCAACGCGTCTCCGTCGCGGACCGCCCAGACCGGGGTCGGGACCGCCCGACCGTCCTTACGGAAGGTCGTGAGCAGGAGGTACTTCTCGGCCGACAGCCGGTCCAGCGTGGTCACGCCGCCAGGATACGGCCGCCGCGGGCCAATCAGTGGCCGGATAGCGTGAACCCCGTGACGGGGGAACCTCTATTCGGTGACGTGGTCGGCGAACTGCTGCGGGACGCGCTCGCCGTGGCCACCGGGGTCGGGCCCCGGCCCATGGTCGGCGGGCGGCTGCCCCGGCCGGTCATCGAGATCATCGAACGGGACGACGGCCTGATCAACGGCGCTCCGGCCGCGCACTACCTCGACGGGCCAGCCGACTGGCAGCCGTACGACCACCGGGCCGTCGACCGGGCCCGGGGCGAGACGCTGGACGTCGGCACCGGGGCCGGCCGGATCGCGCTGCTGCTCCAGGAGCGTGGCGTGCCGGTCACCGGGCTGGACACGTCGGCGGGCGCGCTCGCGGTCAGCGGGCGTCGCGGCGTACGGCGGCTGGTGCACGGCACGGTGGACACGCACGTCGCCGACGGGCAGCGGTACGACACGTTCCTGCTGCTCGGCAACAACCTCGGGCTGTTCGAGGGGCGGGAGCGGGCGCCAGTGTTCCTGGCCGCGCTCGCCGCGCTGGCCCGACCGGGGGCGCAGATCATCGCGCACGGCACCAACCCGTACGGCACCCGCGACCCGCTGCACACCGGCTATCACGAGCGCAACCGCCGCCGGGGCCGGCTCGGTGGCCAGCTGCGACTACGGCTGCGCTACCGGGAACTGGGCACCGAGTGGTTCGACTATCTGGTCTGCTCGCCGGACGAGTTCGCCGAGCTGGTGCACGGCAGCGACTGGCAGCTGACCGATGTGGACGACCGCGACGCCCCCTACTACCTGGCCACCCTGCGCCTCGCCGGCTGACCGGAAAGGGGGACCCTCGTCGGAGGGCCCCCCCTTTTTCGGCAGATCAGACCTGGACGGTCGGGGGCAGCTGCTCGGGCGGGAGGCCGCCATCGCCGTCGACCACCTCGTCGGGGGTGCCGTCCTCGTCGATGTCGACCATGGTGATGTCCACCTTGCCGTCACCGTCGGTGTCGAACTGGAACAGGTCGGCCTTGCCGTCGCCGTCGGTGTCCACCACCCACACGTCGGTCTTGCCGTCGTTGTTGGTGTCGGCGCGCAGCAGGTCGACCCGCTCGTCGCCCCGGGTCTCCACGGTCTCGGAGTTGGTGCTCTCCCCGGTGGTGACGCTCTCCGGTGCCTGGCTCATCTCGATGCGGTCCTTCCCTTTGGGTTGACAGGCCGTACGTACCCGATCGCGCGCTCCCCCAAGCCTGGGCGGGTTCGTCGTGCTGTTTAGGGTCGCACCATGAGCGAGCGGAGCGGGCCGAGCACCCGGGCCGGCGTGGCGGGGACCCCGCGCGCCACCGGGGCGGACAGGGAGGCGTGATGAACGATCGTTTCGTGGTCGTCGGTGCGGGCACGATGGGGCTCGGCATCGCGTACGTGGCGGCCGGAGCCGGGCACGCCGTCGAGCTGGTCGAGGTGGACCCAGCCCGGGGCGCGACCGCGCTGACCCGGCTCGCCGACCTGTGGGAGCGGGCGGTGCAGCGCGGCAAGCTGACCGCCGACGAGGCCGCCGCGAACCGGGAGCGAGTGACGCTGCGCCCGAGCCTCGCCGAGGTCGCCCCCGCTCCCGGAGTGCTCGTGGAGGCGGTGCCGGAGCGGCTCGACCTCAAGCGGACGGTGCTGCGGGACGCCGCCGCCCTGAGCCCGGCCCTGCTCGCGAGCAACACGTCGAGCATCGCCATCGGCGAGTTGGCCGCGGGCCTGGACGCGCCCGAGCGCTTCCTCGGCCTGCACTTCTTCAACCCGGTCTGGGCGATGGCGCTGCTGGAGATCGTGGTTGGCCCGGCTACCGCCGAGGAGACCACCGCGGCGGCCGTCGCGCTCGCCGGCCGGCTCGGCAAGGACCCCGTCGTCGTACGCGACCTGCCCGGCTTCGCCACCTCCCGGCTCGGGGTCACCCTGGGGCTGGAGGCGATCCGGATGGTCGCCGACGGGGTGGCCAGCCCGGCCGACATCGACAAGGCGATGGTGCTGGGCTACCGACACCCGATCGGGCCGTTGGAACTCACCGACCTGGTCGGCCTGGACGTGCGGCTGGACATCGCCCGCACCCTCCAGGCCGCGTACGGGGACCGCTTCGCGCCGCCGGAGCTGCTGGTGGAGATGGTGGCCGCCGGCCGGCTGGGCAAGAAGTCCGGGCACGGCTTCTACCACTGGGACGGCGGGGTCAAGCGGTGAGCGCGGTGGTGAACGGAGGGTGGGCACGGTGAGCGGTCTGCGGATCGAGGAGCGGCCGGATCGGCTCGTGGTGACGCTGGCCCGGCCGGAGAAGCGCAACGCCATCGACGCCGACCTGATCGCCGAGCTGCACCAGGTCTGCGCCGAGCTGGAGGCGCACCCCCGACTGCTGCTGTTGACCGGTGGCGCGGAGGGCATCTTCGCCGGCGGCGCCGACATCGGTCAGCTCCGCGAACGAGGCCGCACGGACGCGCTGGCCGCGATCAACTCGGCGGCCTTCGCCCGGATCAGGGCGCTGCCGATGCCGAGCGTGGCCGCCGTCGACGGCCCGGCGTTGGGCGGTGGCGCGGAGCTGGCGTACGCCTGCGATCTGCGGGTGTGCACGGCGCGGGCGGTCTTCGGCCAGCCGGAGGTGCGGTTGGGCATTCTGGCCGGCGCGGGCGCGACCCACCGGCTGCCCGCCCTCATCGGCGAGGGCCGGGCCAAGGAGCTGCTGTTCACCGGCCGGCGGGTGGACGCCGCCGAGGCGCTGCGCATCGGTCTGGTAAACCGGGTGGTGGACGAGCCCGGCGACCTGCTGACGGTGGCGCACGGGCTGCTCGACGAGATGGCGCAGGGCTCCCCGCTGGCGTTGCGCCTCACCAAGCTGGCGGTGGACGCGCCCGCCGCCGCACATCCGCAGCTCGACCTGGTCAGCCAGGCGGTGCTCTTCGAGGACGAGGAGAAGCACCGCCGCATGACCGAGTTCCTGGAGCGCCGCCGAGCCCGCTGAGGCGGAAACGAAGGACGGCCGCACCGGCTCCGAAGCCGGTGCGGCCGTCGCGGTCCGCGGTGGTGCTCAGTGCCGGATCTGCACCCCGGTGTCGGCGAGGGCCCGGATCACCTGGGCCGACTCACCGAAACCGATGATGAGCACGGCGTCCGCGCCGAATTCCTTGATCTCCTTCGCGCCACCGGTGAAGTCCACCGGCGCCGCCGAGGCGTCGGCCGGGGGGTCGTACGTGAGCAGCTTGAGTCGGTCGCCGGCGATGCCGGCCTTTTCCAGCTCGTCACGGACGGTGGCCTGGAGGCCCTCACCGTAGGAATCCTTGCGGGCGACGATGACGATCTTCTGCGACCCGTCGCGGAGGATCACGTCGGCCAGCGCCCGACCCTGCAGGCTGTCCGGCGGGGCGGTGCGGAAGTAGAGGCCCTTGTCCTCGACGTCGGTCAGGCTGGAGTCGGTGTTGGACGGCGAGAAGAGAATCTTGCCGGCCCGGACCACGTCCGGCAGCACCTCCCGGGAGATGCCCGAGGCGCCGGCGCCGATGATGATGCTGACCCCGTCGGCCACATGCTTGGCGACGGTCGCCTTGGCCACCGTCGTGCTGGTGCCGTCGTCGCCGTCCTTCCACGTCACCGGCTTGCCCAGCGCGCCGCCCGCGGCGTTGATCTCCCGGATCGCCAGCGCCGCGCCGGCCGCCATCGGCGGGTAGGCGATCGCCAGGTCGCCGGTCTTCGGCAGCAGTCCGCCCACGATCAGCGGCTGCTGGTCGTCTGCTTCACCGGGGCGTGCCTTCTTCGCCTTCGGCGGGGTCTTGGTGCTCGCCGCCGACTCGGCGCCCGCGCCGACGAACTCGGTCTTGCCGTCGTTGATCTGCTGGCCGTCGAAGGTCAGCGTGGCGTAGCTCGCGGTGGCCGGCTCACCCTTGTCGGTGAAGCCCGCGCGGGTCAGCGAGACGCTGCGGTACTCGATGTCCTGCCCGGCCCGGGCCAGCGTGAGACAACTGGCCGGGTCCTCGCAGCGCTGACCGTTGTTGGTCACGCCGACGATCTGCTTGGCGATGGCGGCGGGGTCGGTGCTGCCGGCCAGTTGGGCGGCGAGCACACCGATCACGACGGCGTCGTACGTCTCGGCGGCGTAGAGGTAGTCCGTCAGCGCCGGATTGACGGACCGTAGCCGACTCTTGAAGTCGTCGGGCAGCGGGGTGAGGGGCGTGGTTCCCTTCATCCCGTCGACGAGATCGGCGCGATCCTTCAACTCCGCTGGGTAGGAGTTGAGCATGTTGCCGTCCGTGCCGTAGAGGCGCACCTGTTGGGCGCTTCCCTCCTCGGCCTTGTCATCCCCGCAAGCGCTTGTGGCGAGCAGGATCGTCGCGCAGGCGGCCAGTGTGGCTACCCGCGAGCGGCGTGATACGAGCATGGTCGTCCTTCCTCCGGCGAAGGTCCGCTGCGCACATTAGCGTGCCCGGGCCGGCGGCGGGACCGTGGAGGTGGCGAAATGCGCAGGTCGCTCGCATCGAACACGCAGAGTGACGGAAATGGCGGGCCTTGACCCTCCGTCCTACTGTGCGCTGGGTGACGGACCTACCACAGCAGACGTTCGACGACGCGACCGCCGTGCTCCGCTCGGCGCTGGCCGGCGATGGGGAAGCGGTGACAGGTGCGTTCGACGCCGTCGTCGACCGGGCCGGCCTGCCCGGCGCGTACGGGGTCGCCTGGTGCCTGGCGGCGACGATGGTCGGTGACGCTGCGCCGAGCACCGGATGCGCGCTGGACTTCCCGGGCATCGAGCAGGCGGACTACGACACCCGCTGGGTGGCTCGGTTCGTGAGCGCGTACGCCAACCGGGACGTGCCGACCGGGGAGGCCCTGTTCGGTGCGGCCGCGGCCGACGGGCTGCTCTCCGACTGCCTGCTCACGCTCGCCGGCTCGACGGTCGCCACCCTGCGCAGCCGCGCCGGCTGACTACGCCTCCCGGGGCGCGGCTCCCGTCGGGTGCCGCGCCCGCACGGGCCGCTCAGAAGGCGTGGTACGCGACCAGTGGCTCGTACTCGTAGCGGACGTTCTCGAAGCGGACCCGGAAGTTGACCCCGTCCCGGACGTCGGTCGCCACGGTGACCCAGCCGGAGTTGGCCGGCAGGTAGGTCCAGTAGTTGCAGTTGCCGGTCTTGTCGATGAAGATCACGCAGGCGTCGGTGCCGTACGCGCTGGCGTTGCGCACGTTGATGTCGCGGCACCGGGTTGTGGTGCGGTACGGGCCGGCCTGGCCGCCGTAGCCGCCGGTCTGGAAGAACGAGCGAACCGCCCCGCCGTAACACGTGGCGAGCGGGGCGAAGAGGTTCGGCCCCGAGGTGACGTCGGTGGAGTCGGCGGCGGGGGCGGCCGGTGCGGCGGCCTGAGCGGCCTGGGCGGGTGCGCCGGTAGCGAGCAGGGCGGCGGCCGTGGCGACGGCGAGCAGGCGGGCGGTCGGGGATGACATGCGTGCCTCCGGAAACAGTTAATTGACCGTCCGTATTGGACGGTCGAGCTGATCGTGACGATGATACTGATCGATCAATGCGATCGTGGTCCCAGATCGTCCGCCGTGTGTGATAGCTCTGGGGGCATGTCCGAGGCCATGCTCAGCAAGGTGCGCAAGCTGCTCGCCCAGGCCGAGGACCCGGCCTGCACACCCGCCGAGTCGGCGGCCTTCACCGCCAAGGCGACCGAGTTGATCGCCCGCTACGGCGTCGACAGGGCGTTGCTCGCCGTCCGGGATCCGACCACCGACCCGGTCGGCGACCGGGTGCTCGACATCGTCGCCCCGTACGCCCGGGACAAGGTGGGCCTGCTCGCCGCGGTCGCGGAGCCGCTGCGCTGCCGCTGCGTCCGTCGCCGGCAGGGCAACGGGTTCGCGGTGCACCTGTTCGGCTTCGCCAGCGACCTGGAACGGGTGGACCTGCTCTTCACCTCACTGCTCGTGCAGGCCGCACACGGCCTGGCCGCCACGGCGGTGCCCGCGGACGACCATCCGGCCGCCTTCCGGCGGTCCTGGCTCGCCGGCTTCGCGGAGGTGATCGGGGGCCGGCTCTGGGCGGCCGAGACGGCGGCGGCCGGCGAGTCGGGTGGCCCGTCGGTGGCGCTGGTGCTGGCCGACCGCTCCGACCGGGTGCAGCGGCGGCTCACCGAGGAGTACCCGCGACTGCGGACCGCACCGGCACGCCGGCTCGGCGGCACGGGCTTCGGCTCCGGGGCGGAGGCCGGAAACCGCGCACACCTGGGCGGCCGGGGCCTGGACGGCAGCCGGGCTGGTCGACAACTCGACCGCTGACTGCTCAGGCGGCTTGTTGGCCGCGTGACACGGTGGCGAGGTAGCGGGTGAGCAACTCGTGCCAGCCCGCCGTCAACGCCTTGCGGTATCCCTCGGCCGCCTCGCCGTGCCGGTCGAAGTGTCGGTGCTCCAGCTCGACCCGGGTCCGTTCCGGACCGTCGGGGAGGAACAGCACCTCGACCTCGCTCGCCTTCGCCGGGTCCGGCACCGGCACCCGGTCCGGACCGAGCTGCCAGGCGAAGACCAGCCGCCGGGGCGGATCCCAGGTGAGCACCCGTCCCCAGTCGGCGCGGAAGCCGTACGGGCCGATCTCGTAGAGCATGCCGCCGGCCCGTGGCTCCATGCCCAGCTCGGCGAGGGCCTCCGGACCGGACCACGTGTACTCGGTGACCCACCAGTCGGTCAGCTCATCGGTGAAGACCGCGAACGCCCGCTCTGCGGAACCCGGGACGAGGAGGCTGCACCGTAAGGAGAACCGCTCCAGGTCCTGCCGGATGTCGGCCGGATCAGTCATCCCCTGTCCCATAGGCCCGGACCATACCGGCTGATGCCTCGGTGTGCAGCTTCGCGCGGTGCCCGGTTCCAGACAGTGGGTTGCCGAGCCGTCACGCACGGGATGCCCCGCCGGAAAGCGGGTAACCGCGCCGAACGGCTCGGACGACCGGGGCGGCGTACGGGAGCGGGAGAGCATGAGCGAGAACGCGCAGCAGCGGAATCCGGACAGGGACGTCGACGCCGGGGACCCGGACGTCCTGCTCGACATCCCGAATGTGTCGGTCGACTCGATCCGGCTGGTCGTGGACGGGCTGGACGCCGACATCTCGCTGCGCGCCCGGTTGGCCAACCTGCTCCAGCTCGACGCCGGCGTACGGGTCCACCTGAACGGCGTCGAGCTGGACATCGACGGGGTGCACGCCGAGGCGCAGTTACGGGTACGCCTGGAGCAGCTGGTGACACTCCTGGGCCGGGCACTCGACACGATCGACAACAACCCGCAGGTCATCGAATCCCTGGCCCGGGCGGGCAGCGGCGCGCTCGACGACGTCAACCGCAGCACCCAGCAGTTGGCCGCCGGCGCCGCCCAGGTCACCGCGCAGGCGCAGCACTCCGGCGTACGCGACGAGCTGGCCCGACAGGCGGGTGTGCCCGGCGCGCTCGGCGACCAGACGCGAGCACGACCCGCCCGCCCGGCGGAGCCTCACCCAACGGAGTCCCGGCCGGCAGAGCCTCGTCCAACGGAGTCCCGGCCGGCGGAGTCGCGAGCGGCGGAGTCCCGGCCGGCGGAAGCTCAGCGAGCGGAGTCGCGCCCGGCGGAAGGTCAGCGGCCGGAGTCTCGGTTGCAGGGCCGGTGGCCGGTGGACCGGGCCTCCGCGCAGGCGCACCCGACCTCCGCGGGGCAGGGGTTTGAGGGGCAGCGGCCGCCCGAGGGCCAGGACCGGCAGCAACCGGGGGGTGGTGCGGGGGGAGACAGATCCGCTCCGGCTGCTTCGTCGACCGGGAAGCCCGCCGGTCAGCCGGGTGGCTCGCCAACCCCCGGTCCTGGTGAGTCGCGGGCCTCCGGCGGCGGGAATCAGGGCGGCCAGGGTGGCGGTGGTGGCAAACCCGCCGGGCAAGCCGCTGGCGGCCAGGGCGGCGATGGTCAGGGTGGCGTTGGTCAGGGCGGCGATGGTCAGGGTGGCGTTGGTCAGGGTGGTGGTGGCCAGGGCAGCGGCGGGCAGGCCGGTGGTGGTCAGGGCGCCGGCGGTCAGGGAGGCGGTGGCCAGCGTGGTGGTGGTCAGGGCGGCGGCGGGCAGGCCGGTGGTGGCCAGGGTGGCGGTGGTGTTTCGAGTCAGGCGCATGCCGCAGCTCAGAGCGCGGCGCAACTCGCCGAGCAGGCGGGAGAGACCCTGCGGCAGGCCGGGCGCAGTGTGTGGGAGGCGATCCAGGGCGGGATGGCCCAGCACCGTCAACAGGGCCGCCGCGATCAGTGACCAGCGCCCAGCGCGGCCGACGCGGTTGATCGACTCGGGTTCGGCGATATCGCGGTATCCCGGTCGCTGCGATACCCCGATATCGCCGAAAGCGAGTCGATCAAGGGGCAGGCCGGGCGATCAAGGGGCAGGCCGGGCGATCAAGGGGCAGGCGGGGCGATCACGGGCCAGGCCGGGCGATCACAGGCCGGGCGGGGGCGATCATGGGCCAGGCCGGGCGATCACGGGGAAAGGCCGGGCGGGCTGCGGCGGAAAAGCAGAACGCCGACCGCGTTTCCGCTGGTCGGCGCTCCTGTAGCCCGGCGAAAGGCTATGTGGCCAGGGGCGGGGTCGAACCGCCGACCTTCCGATTTTCAGTCGGACGCTCGTACCAACTGAGCTACCTGGCCGTGTTGCTCGGCTCATGCTACCCGCCAACCGGATGAACCGCTGGCAGGGTCACCTGCTCCGATACGCAGAACGCCGCGCGAGGCGCGGCGTCAGCGCTGCGGTCCTGACGGGACTTGAACCCGCGACCTCCGCCTTGACAGGGCGGCGAGCACTCCAACTGCTCCACAGGACCTAGCTTGTGTTGCTCCGGCTTGCGCCGGTCGTGCCCCCAACGGGATTCGAACCCGTGCTACCGCCTTGAAAGGGCGGCGTCCTGGGCCGCTAGACGATGAGGGCGGCCCCGCCATCATTGCACATTCGCAACTTCAAGCGGACTTGCTCCCATCCGGCCCCGCCGGAGGCTTGGAAAGCATACGTGATGCCTGGCTGGTCGACAAAACCGGTATCGGTGGAGCCGTCGTGCACCGCATAACCGCAGGTCAGATCCAATCTAGCGGAGGCGGGTGATGCCGAAGCGGTGCTTCAGGTCGGCGATCAGGTGCGGGCAGGCGGCGAGCGTCGCGGCCCGGTTTCCGCCCCCGTCGTGCAGCAGCACGATGGAACCGGGACGTGCCGCGTTGTGGACCCGCTTGGCGATCGTGGCGGCGGTCGGCTTGTCCCAGTCCTGCGGGTCGACGGCCCAGTGCAGCGGGCGCATGCCGAGCTCTTTCGCCACGGCCAGAACCTCCGGTGTCCACCGACCACCGGGTTGCCGGTAGAAGGACACCGGTGTGCCCGGGGAGGCTGCCTGGATGGCCTTGTTGGTGCGGACCAGGTCGGCCCTGATCTCTGCCACCGGTCGGCGGGCGAGGTCGAGGTCGTGCCGCCAACTGTGGTTGCAGAGCTGATGCCCCTCCCGGACGATCCGCCGGATCAGCTCCGGGTGCCGCTGGGCTTCGAGGCCGACGACGCAGAAGGTGGCCGTCACGTGGGCCGACCGCAGTTGGTCGAGCACCTTCGGGGTCCAGGCCGGGCTGGGCCCGTCGTCGAAGGTCAACGCCACGGGGCGTACGCCGGTGGTGCGCCGCAGCCCGGCCGGGAGCTTCGCCGGCAGCGGTCGCAGGGGCGGCTTCGGTGGTTTGGTGTGGGTGGGGCTCGGCGACGGGGTGGGCGTCGGTGTGGGCGGGGCGGTCGGGGTGGTCGACTCGACGGGCTGCGACCCGCCGGCGGCGTGGACGGTGCTGTCTGGCTGAGCGCAACCGGACAAGACCAGCACCACGGCGAGGACGGACGCCAGGGCGGCGCGGGCTTGCATCTGTTCGCTCCCGGGGGTCGGGGCAGGCGGACGCCCCGACGGTAGTGGAAGCGAGTGGGGGACCGACAGTCCGGTCACGCCTCCCGCGACTGGTCCAGCGAGTCACGGACCGCCATCGCGAGCGAGACCGCCTCGGCCAGGTCGACGGGCCGGACCACCCCGGCGGGCAGCGTGTCGGCCCGCCAGCCGGGGCCGGCGGCGAGGATCAGCAGCGGGCGGCGGGGCGCCGCGAGCAGCGCGCTGAGCTGGGCCGGGTCGGCCGTGGCCCGGGTGTGTGACCAGAGCACCACGGCGGCCGGGCCGGTGCGGTTGACCGCCTCGACGAGGGCGGCCACCGGCACCCGGGCACCCAGCATCCGGTAGCTCACCCCGGCCTCGGCGAGCGCGGCGGCCAACGCTTCCAGGGGGAGGGTGTGCTGTTCCTCGTCGGCGCAGGAGAGCAGGATCCGGGCGGGGCCGCTGGGCGCGTTGGCCTGGCTGGCTGCCGCGAATGCCTCCGACACGCACCGGGAGACCAGGTGTTCGACCTCGATCAGGCCGGAGGTGGCGGCGTGCCGGTCACCGATGCCGGCGAGCACGGGGCGCAGCAGGGTCTCCCAGGTGGCGACGACGCCGCTGGCGGCGATCGTGTGCGCGATGGTCTCGTTGATCGCCGCGGCGTCCAGGCGCATGGCGGCGCGGGCCAGGCCCCGGGCGGCCGGGCCGGCGCGGCCCACCGGGATGGCGCCGCCACCGTCGCGGCCGGGCGGGCGGATCCGGCTGCGGGTGACGGTGTCCACGGACGTCCGGTCGGGTGCCTGCCGCGCCCACCGGGCCGCCTCGGCCGGGCTCACGCCCTCGGCGGTCAACCGCCGCATGGTTTCGAGGCGGGCCAGATCGGCGGGGGTGTACCGACGGTGGTGGCCGGGCACGTGCTCGCTGGGCCCGAGCCCGTAGCGCTGGTGCCAGGTGCGCAGCGTGGTGACCGCGACCCCCAGCCGGCGCGCGACGGCGCCCGCGCTCAGCGCCTCATCGGCCACCCGACCGCTCCGCCGCGTCATCCGCCGACGATCCGGCCGGGGTCGTGGGCGAGCCGGGGGCGCCCGACGGAGCACCCGAGGGGCGCAGCAGTCGGTTCACCACCCCGCCCAGCCAGGGTGCGTACGACCGGGGGTCGCGGTCGAGTTCGGCCTCCAGGGCGGCCGGGTCGGCCCAGCGCAGCTCGGCCACCTCGTCCGGGTCGGGTCGCAGCGGGGCGGCGGGCAGGAACTCGCCGCGCAGCACGTGGTCGTACTCGAATTCGACGCGACCGGAGGTCGGGTCCTCGGCGTAGTAGACGTAGACGCCCACCTCGGTCAGCTCGACCGGGCCGGTGCCCAGCTCCTCCTTCAGCCGCCGGTTGGCCGCCTCGGTCAGCGATTCGCCGGGGCGCGGATGGCCGCAGCAGGAGTTGGCCCAGCGCAGCGGGAAGCGGGTCTTGACCGCGGCCCGTCGTTGCAGCAGCACCTGGCCGTCCGGGTCGATCAGCAGCACCGAGAAGGCCCGGTGCAGTTGCCCCGGCGGCTGGTGGGCGGCGGCGACTGTGGTGTCGCCGCAGGGCTGCCCGCGGTCGTCGACCAGTTCGACGAGGTGGTCCTCGCGGCTCGTCATCGGCCTTCTCCGGTGATCCGGCCGGCGGCCAGCTTGCCGGAGATCAACACCATCGGTACGCCCACACCGGGCTGGGTGCCGGAGCCGACGAAGACCACGTTCGACAGGTCGCGGTGCAGGTTCGACGGGCGGAACGGCCCGGTCTGGAAGAGGGTGTGCGCGGCGGCGAACGGGGTGCCGGCGGCCATCCCCTGCTCCGCCCACTCGGCGGGGGTGATCGCCTGCAACACCTCGACCCCGGCGCCGAAGCCGACGTACCCGCGCTCCTCCAGCGTGCTGATCAGCTGGTCGCCGTAGCGCCTGGTCAGGTCGCCGCGCCACTCGAACGGCGCCCGGTCGAGGTTGGGCACCGGCGCGAGCACGTAGTAGGTGTGTCGGTCCGGTGGGGCCACCGACGGGTCGGTCCGGCTGGGGTTGGTCACCAGCAGCGACGGATCGGTCATCAGCTCGCCCCTGCGGATGACCTCATCGAAGGTGCCCTTCCACGCGCGTCCGAAATGGATGTTGTGGTGGGCGATCTTCGCATATCCCTGTCGTGAGCCGACGTGCAGGACGACGCAGGAGGGTGAGTAGGTGAGGCGTCGCGCGGGCGCGGCGGGGAGCAGGTCCCGGTAGGCGACCGGCAGGTCCGGGTTGAGCACCACGACGTCCGCCGGCACGAGCTCGCCGTCGGCGGTGAGCACGCCGGTGGCCCGGCCGTTCGCGGTCTGCACCTGGGTCACCGTCGTGTCGTACCGGATCTGCACGCCGTGCTTCTCGGCCGCGCCGGCCATCGCCCGGGAGACCGCGTGGATGCCCCCGCGGGGGAAGTAGACACCGGCCACCGAGTCGAGGTACGCGATGACCGCGTAGATGGCCAGCGCGTCGTGCGGGGCGAGCCCGGCGTACATCGCCTGGAAGGAGAAGATCCGCTGGGTACGCGGGTCCCGGAAGAACTGGTTGATCTTTGTCTGGAGGCGGCGGAAGGCCCCGCCGGTGAGCAGCTTGAGCAGGTTGCCGGTGATGAGGTCGGTGGGCGCGTCCAGGTTGCGCTCGATGAAGTCGGCCCGTTCCAGCCGCCACAGCTCCCGGGCGTAGTCGACGAAGCGCAGGTAGCCGTCGGCCTCCCGGGGCCCGCAGACCCGGGAGATCTCGGCCGCCATCCGGGTGGTGTCGGTGAGCACGTCGAGGGTCGAGCCGTCCGGGTAGTACGCCCGGTAGGCCGGGTCGAGCGGGGTCAGGTCGAGCCAGTCGTGCAGCTCCTCGCCGACCGCCCCGAGCGCCTCGGCGATGAGGTCGGGCATGGTGAGCACGGTCGGGCCGGTGTCGAACTCGTACCCACCCACGGAGAGTCGGCCCGCGCGCCCGCCGGGGACCGGCTCGCGCTCCAGCACCGTCACCTGTCGGCCGCTGCCGGCCAGGTGCAGCGCGCAGGCCAGCCCACCCAGCCCGGCGCCGACGACCACCACCCGGTCCGTCCGTCCCGTCACCGTCCGCACGTGACCACCTCCTCGTGAGAATCGCTCATCAGGCCCGCCGGCTGGTGGCGGCGGCGGCCAACCCGGTCAGCGCGGTACGCGCCGTCCGGTCCACGGGCGCGCTGTCGAGCGCGGCCAGGGCGTCGCCCACCCGCTCGGCGATCATCCGCTCCACCCGGGCCACCGCGCCGGTCTCGGCGACCAGGTCGGCGAGCCGGTCGACCGGCTCGCCGTCGGCCTGCTCCAGTGCTCGGAGCTGGCGGGGAGTGGCCAGTTGGCGAGCCAGCATGAGCAGCGTGGTCGGCTTGCCGGTGCGCAGGTCGTCGCCGGCCGGCTTGCCGGTCGCCGCCGGGTCGCCGTAGACGCCGAGCAGGTCGTCGCGGAGTTGGAAGGCCTCGCCGACGGCCAGGCCGTAGCGGGTGTACGCGGTGACCAGCGCGGCGTCGGCGGTCACCCCGGCCAGGCAGGCGCCGAAGAGCAGCGGTCGCTGCACCGTGTAGCTGGCGGTCTTGTAGCGGGCCACGCGCAGTGCCCGGTCGACCGACCAGTTGCTCGGGTCGTTCTCGCCGAGCACGTCCAGGTACTGCCCGGCAACCGTCTCGACGCGCATCTGGTCGTAGCAGCGGCGGACCTCGAACAGCCGGGCCGGGGTGATGGTGGCGCGAGCGAGCAGCTTGTCGGCCCAGACCATGCAGAGGTCGCCGATGAGCACGGCGGCCGCCTCGCCGAACCGGTCGGGGTCGCCCCGGTGGCCGGCGGCGACGTGCTGCGCGGCGAGCGCGACGTGTGCGGTGGGCCGGCCGCGGCGGGTGGTGGAGGCGTCCATCACGTCGTCGTGTACCAGCGCGAAGGTGTGCAGCAGTTCGAGGGAGGCCAGCGCGGGCAGGACCGGTGGGAGGGGCTCGGTGCCGCCGACCGCCCCGCGCCAGCCCCAGTAGGCGAACGTGGACCGGATCCGCTTGCCGCCGGCCAGCACGGCCTCGCGGGCGGCGGACGCGAAGCCGCCCATCGCCGCGTCGATCTCGGTGAGTGCGTCGACCTCGGCGGTGAGGAAGGTGGAGAGGGTCTCGTCGACCGCCGTGATCAGGTCCTGGGTGTACGCGGCCAGGACGGCGCGGACCGGATCGTCCCTGTCGCCCGGCCCTGTCGGCGCCACACGGGTCGCGTTGCCCGCTACTGCGTCGTTGGCCATGGTGGCGAGCGTACCCTAGGGTACGAGTTGCGTCGATTGGTGCGTCGATAATTGAGGAGGGCCGGTGGACACGAATCTCACCGCTGCCTATGACCGGTGTCGTGAGCTGCACAAACGGCACGGGCGTACCTACTATCTCGCCACCCGGTTGCTCCCCGCGTGGAAACGACGACATGTGCACGCCCTCTACGGATTCACGCGGTACGCCGACGAGATCGTCGACCGCACCGAGGACCTGCCACCGGCCGAGCGGGCCGCCCGGCTCGACGACTGGGCCAGCCGGTTCGTGGCCGGTCTGCACGGTGCGCCGGTCGACGACCCGCTGCTGCCGGCCGTGCTGCACACGATCGCCATCTTCGATCTCGACCGGGACGACTTTGCGTCGTTTCTGACGAGCATGGCGATGGACCTGACCGTCACCTCGTACGCGACGTACGACCACCTGCTCGACTACATGGAGGGCTCGGCGGCGGTGATCGGCACCATGATGCTGCCGATCCTGGGCAGCACCGATCCGGCGGCCGCCCGTGAGCCGGCTCGGCAGCTCGGCTTCGCCTTCCAGCTCACCAACTTCATCCGCGACGTCGCCGAGGACCTCGACCGGGGTCGCACCTACCTGCCCGACGAGGACCTGGCGAAGTTCGGCGTCACCCGCGAGGACCTGGCCGAGGCCAGCGCCCGCGGGCGCGGAACGCCCCGGACGCGCGAGCTGATCGAGTACGAGGTGACCCGGGCGCAGGCGCACTATGCCGCCGCCGCGCCCGGCATCACCATGCTCGCGCCAGCGTCGCAGGCGTGCATGCGCACCGCGTACGCCCTCTATGGCGGCATCCTCGACGAGGTTGCCGCGCAGGACTACGACGTCTTCACCCGCCGGGCCCTGGTGCCGCAGCGGCGGCGGATGGCGGTGGCCGCCCGCGCTCTGCTCACCCCGACGGGTACCCCGGTCACGATCCCCGGGCCGACGGTCCAGCCGGCGGCCCGATGACGGCGGGCACCGCGATCGTGCTCTTCACCCGCGACCTGCGGGTGCACGACCACCCGGCGCTGGCCACCACCTGCGCGGCGTTCGACCGGGTGGTGCCGCTGTACGTGCTCGACCCGGCTCTGGCCGGCTTGTCGGCCAACCGCACCCGGTTCCTGCACCAGGCGCTCGCCGACCTGCGCGACGCGCTGCGCGAGCGCGGTGGTGACCTGGTGGTGCGGCGCGGCGACCCGGTGGCCGAGACGATCCGGTTGGCCGGCCAGGTCGGCGCCACCGCCGTGGCGCTCTCCGCCGACATCAGCCGCTACGCCCGTCGGCGGGAGCGGCGACTGCGCGCCGAGTGCGAGCGGCACCGGCTGCGCCTGCGGCTCTTTCCGGGGCTGACGGTCGTCGAGCCGGGTGCGTTGCGCCCCGGCGGCGGCGGCGACCACTACCGGGTGTTCAGCCCGTACCACCGGGCGTGGGCGTCCGCGCGGTGGCGCGAGGAGTTGGCCGCACCCCGCCGGATCACGCTGCCCGACGGGGTGCGCGTGGGTCGGGTGCCGGCCCCGCCGGCCGGGGAGTCACCGGACGCGGCCGTCGGCGGCGAGCGGCTCGCCCGACAGCGGCTCACCGACTGGCTGCCCGAGCTGGGCCGGTACGACGACCAGCACGACGACATGGCCGGCGACGACACCTCCCGACTCAGCCCGTACCTGCGCTTCGGCTGCCTGTCCCCGCTGTCGGTGGCCAACCGTGCCGGCGACCGGTCCGGGCCCTTCGTCCGGCAGGTCTGCTGGCGCGACTTCTACTACCAGGTCACCGCCGCGTTTCCGGAGATCTCGACGGCCGCCTACCGGCGGGGTGCCACCGAAGAGTGGCGCTACGACGATGACGCCCTGTCGGCCTGGGCCGCGGGGCGGACCGGAATGCCGATCGTGGACGCCGGGATGCGGCAGATGCGGGCGCAGGGTTGGCAGCACAACCGGGCGCGGCTGATCACCGCCGGCTACCTGACCAAGCACCTGGGGCAGGACTGGCGGGCCGGTGTCGGGGTCTTCTTCCGCTGGCTGCTCGACGGGGACGTGGCCAACAACTCGGGCAACTGGCAGTGGGTCGCCGGCACCGGCAACGACACCAAGCCGTACCGGGGGTTCAACCCGGTCCGGCAGGCCGAGCGGTACGACCCGGCCGGCGACTACGTGCGCCGCTGGGTGCCGGAGCTGTCGGAGGTGCCGGGCAAGGCCGTCCACCAGCCGTGGAAGCTGCCCGACGACCTCCGCCGCACGGTGGACTACCCGCCGCCGCTCTCCGTACCCGGCACCGACCCGGTCTGGCTGCGCTGAGGCGACGACGCGTCAGAGCACCGAGTGCAGGGCCTCGGCCAGCTCGTCGACCCGGTCGTGTTCCGCGAGCAGCGCCGTGGCGTACGCGAGGCAGTAGCCGCGCACCGGGTCGGCCCAGGCGCTGCTGCCACCGAGCCCGCCCATGCCCCAGCTGCCGTCCGGCTCCCACTGCATACCCAGCGTCCACCGGGCCCGGCGGTCCAGCACCAGGTCCGGCCCGTCGTACTGGACCCGGGTGGCCTCGTCGACGAGGCCGGGGCTGAAGAGCCGTACACCGTCCAGGACGCCACCGGCCAGCAGGCCGGCGTAGAGCCGGCCCAGGCCGGCGGCGGTGGCGTGCAGGTTGACCGCCGGCATCTCGGCGCCCCGCCACAGCGGGCTGTTCAGCACGGCGAGGTCCAGCCCGCCGGCCGGGTTGCCCATCGCCCGCGCCCGCAGTGATTCCGGCTCGCCCACCTTCCGGACCGGCCACTGCGGGTCGCCGTAGCGCAGGTCCGCGCACCTTCGCTGGTCCGCCTCGGCCAGCCCGAAGCCGAGGTCGAGCTGCCACGGGCCGGCGATCTCGTCGGCCAGGAAGCGGCCCACGCCGCGGCCGTCGACCCGGCGGACCAGCTCGCCCACCAGGTGGCCGTACGTCCAGGCGTGCTCTCCGGCCAGCGACCCGGGCGGCCACTCGGGGTCGGCGGCGGCCAGGTCGCCCGCGAGCAGCGCCCAGTCGGTGATGGCGGCCGCCGGCCGGGGCACCGGAAAGGCCGGCAGCCCGGCGGTGTGTGACAACACCTGCCGCACCGTGGCCGGGGTGCGGAACTCCGGCCAGTACCTCTCGACTGGCGAGTCGAGGTCGACCCGTCCCCGGTCGACGAGCAGCAGCAGGCAGAGCGCGGCCACGGGCTTGCCGACCGAGTAGACGTTGACCAGCGTGTCCGGCCGCCACGGTTGGCCGGTCGACCCGTCGGCGGTCCGGGAGCCGCCGACCAGGTCGAGCACCGGCTGGCCGTCGTACCAGACGGTCAGGCTGGCGCCGGACTCCCGGCTGGAGGCGAGCAGGTCGCGGAAGCAGTCCCGGACGGGGTCGAAGCGTGCAGGCATCGGATCACCGTAGGCGGTCCGACGGCGTTACCGTGCCGACTTTTTCCCGACCCCGGTGGTCGGGGAGAGACCGCTGGGGGATGCTGTCTCGATGGCGGAGCCGGAGCTGGTGGATGTGATCGTGGTGGGGCTCGGGGTCGGCGGCGAGGAGGTGGCCGGGCGGCTCGCTGAGGCCGGCCTCAGCGTGGTCGGCGTCGAACGGGACCTCGTCGGCGGCGAATGTCCGTACTGGGGCTGCATCCCGAGCAAGATGATGATCAGGGCCGCCAACGCGCTGGCCGAGGCGCGTCGGGTCGACGGGCTCGCGGGCACGGCGCAGGTCCGGCCGGACTGGGCGCCGGTGGCGAAGCGGATCCGCGAGGAGGCCACCGACAGCTGGGACGACACGGTCGCGGTCGAGCGGTTCACCGGCAAGGGCGGCCGGTTCGTCCGGGGCAGTGGTCGGCTCGACGGCCCGGGTCGGGTCCGGGTCGGTGACCAGGTGTTCCAGGCCCGGCACGGCGTCGTCCTGGGCACCGGCACCCGGCCCTCGGTGCCGCCGATCGACGGCCTGGCCGACACGCCGTACTGGACCAACCACCAGGCGATCGAGGTCGAGCAGCTGCCCGAGTCGCTGCTGGTGCTCGGCGGGGGCGCGATCGGGCTGGAGCTGGCCCAGGTCTTCGCGCGCTTCGGCGTCCGCGTCACGGTGGTGGAGGCGCTGGACCGGGTGCTGGCCGTCGAGGAGCCCGAGGCGTCCGAGGTGGCCGCCGCCGCGCTGCGCGCCGACGGCGTCGAGATCCACACCGGCGTACGGGCCGAACGGGTCGAGCACGATGGCGACCGGTTCACGCTGCACGGCGGCGGTGGGGCGGAGTTCACCGCCGAGCGACTGCTCGTGGTGACCGGCCGCCGGGCGCACCTGGAGGAGGTGGGGCTGGACAGCGTCGGTGTGGACGCCACCCAGCGTTACCTGCCGGTGGACGACCGGCTGCACGTCACCGACCGCATCTGGGCGGTGGGCGACCTGACCGGCGAGGGGGCGTTCACCCACATCGCCATGTACCAGGCGGGGATCGTCGTGGCCGATCTGCTGGCCCACGCCCGGGAGGCGACGGCGGGGGCCGACGCCAGCGGGACCGCCAGCGTCGTCGGCGGTGCAATGGGCGCTTCCAGTTCGGTGGCCGCCAGCGGGTCGAGTGGGTCGGCCGGCACCGTGCCGCGCGCCGACTACCGCGCGCTGCCCCGGGTGACCTTCACCGATCCCGAGGTCGGGGCGGTGGGGCTGACCGAGCAGCAGGCCCGCGAGCGTGGCATCAACGTGCAGGTCGGGTTCACCAAGCTGGGCAGCTCGACCCGTGGCTGGATCCACCAGGTCGGTGACGAGGGCTTCATCAAGCTCGTCGCGGACGCCGACCAGGGCGTGCTGATCGGCGCGACGTCGGTCGGTCCGGCCGGTGGTGAGGTGCTGTCCGCGCTGGTGGTGGCGGTGCACGCGGCCGTGCCGTTGAGTCAGCTGCGGCACATGATCTACGCGTACCCGACCTTCCACCGCGCCATCGAGGACGCGCTGCGCGACCTGTCCTGACGGTGGCGTGCCGCTCTGTGTGCTGCCGAGCGTTGGGGCTGACCGCTCGACTCGGTCAGCCCGGGGTGTCGTCCTCCGTTGGGCGAGGCTGGCGGTACTTCTTGATCCAAGCCTCGACATCCTCGGCCAACCAGACCTTCGTCCCTCGTAGCTCCTGGTACGGCTTCGGGAAGGTGGGATACCGGGCAAGCTGCTGGAATCGCTGGCGCGAGACGCCCAGGCGTTCGGCGATCTCGTACGGCCCCATGAGCTGACCCGGCCCTCGGTCCATGGCCCGAACGTAAGACGACCTAGCCTTTCCTTTTGGCTATTGCCAGTTGACTAATTCGTCCGGGGTGGCGACTGTAGGCGTATGACCCGACGTGTTTCTTACGCCGAGTACCTGACGGCGGTCGCGCTGACGCTGGCTCGCCGGCACAAGCCGGTGTGGTCGTGGGTCAGGTGGCGGAACGTCTGCCGGTGTGGGAACGAGTTGCCGTGCCGAGTCAGGCATCGCGTCCCGATCAATCGCGGGCACTGGCCTGGCGAGGAGCGGTGACGACGTCGGCACCTCGTCCGGGAGATGTCATGCTGATCGGGGCCGCCTGTTCGGTGCAGTTCACGGGTGAGCGGGCCCTCCTGCTGCGGCTGGTGTCACTGGGCGAGGTCGACCCGTACACCGGCTGGCTCTGGATCACGGGTTATGCGCTCGACGCGCAGGGGTTGGCGAGGGCCAAGCGCGAGCTGTTTGTCCGAAGAGCCGGGCTGCGCGTCCAGCGCCGGGTCGAACCGGCGGTCGGGCGTTCACGACGATCCAGTCCGCGCCTGACGACGTGACTCAGAATCTGACTGTCGACTGGCGAGCGCGGTGCGACAGCCGGACCGCAAACTTTGCCTCAATTGCCGTTCATTTCTTTCATTCTGGTGACGTACGATTGCGCCCGTGACTAAGCGGTTGACTGAAGTTGCCAAGAAGGCGGGCGTCAGCGAGGCCACCGTCAGCCGGGTGCTCAACGGTCGGGACGGCGTCTCCGAGACGACCCGCACGGCCGTGCTGACCGCGCTGGACGTGCTCGGCTACGAGCGACCGACCAAGCTGCGCGGCGAGCGTGCCCGGCTGGTCGGGCTGGTGCTGCCCGAGCTGCAGAACCCCATCTTCCCGGCGCTCGCCGAGGTCGTCACCGGCTCCCTCGCACAGCGCGGCTACACCCCGGCGCTCTGCGCCCGCACAATCGGCGGCGTGTCCGAGATGGACTACGTGGAGATGCTCCTCGACCACCAGGTCTCTGGGGTGATCTTCGCCGGTGGTTCGTACGCGCTCGCCGACGCCCGGCACGACCACTATCGGAGGCTCACCGATCGGGGCCTTCCGGTGGTGCTGGTCAACGCCGGTGTGGACGAGTTGGGCTTTCCGCGCGTCTCCACCGACGACGCGGTGGCGGTGGAGCAGGCGTACGGGCATCTGCGTTCGCTCGGCCACGAGCGGATCGGGATGGTGCTCGGCCCGGAGGGGCACGTGCCGTCCCGCCGCAAGCTGGACGCGATGGTCCAGGTTGCGGGCTGGGGCGAGGGCGACGCTGAGTGCGTCCAGCGCTCCAGCTTCTCCATGGAGGGGGCGCGGGTCGCCGCGACGAAGCTCGTCGAGCGTGGCGTCACGGGCATCATCTGCGCCAGCGACGTGCTGGCCCTGGGCACCATTCGAGCCGCACGGCGGCTGGGTCGTGCGGTGCCGACGGACATCTCGGTGGTGGGCTACGACGACTCGGCGTTCATGACCTGCACCGACCCGCCGCTGACCACGGTGCGGCAGCCGATCGAGACGATGGGTCAGGCCGCCGTGGATCTGCTGGTCACCCAGATCGAGGGCGCCGGCGTCCTCCAGGACGAGCTGCTGTTCGAACCGGAGCTGGTGGTTCGCGGTTCCACCGCGCCCGCCCCCGGCCGCTGACGATGCCCCTGCCGTACTGACCGCCAGCCCCGTCCGGCCGTCGACCGCTCATCGCGGTCGGCGGCTTTTTTTTGCGTCCATAAGCGATCAAATCCGGCGTAAAACAAGCGACTGTCGGTCTCTGTCGTCAAGAAGTCGTGTCCTTTCAACACACGGTCGACACCTTGCTGAAATGAGTCGGCCTCGTTACAGTGACTCCACTCACACCTGGCTCCGGCGCAGCTACAGGGCGTCAGGTCGCATCACCGCAGATCAGCGCACCTCATGGAGACACCCGTTCCCGAAGGGATGGACAGATGTCCGTACCGCAATACCGAAGGGCTGCGGCGCTGGCGCTCGTGGCCGGCCTGGGGTTCAGCCTCACGGCATGCTCCACGAAGAGCGACGACAAGGGCACGACCGCCGGCGGCAAGGTCACCATCACGGTCGACTGCCAGCCGGTCGGCGCACAGAAAGAGTTGTTGAAGAACTGGAACGACGATGTCGTCGAGTTCCAGAAGCAGAACCCGGACATCGTCGTCAAGAGCGTGAGCGTCGGCGAGCAGTGCAACAACCCGCCGGACTTCACCGCCCGCCTCGCCGGCGGCACCGTGACCGACGTGTTCTACGGGTACATGACCGATCTCCAGCAGGTGCTCGACTCCGGTCAGGCGATGGACATCAGTGGGGTCGTCAACAAGGACACGATCCCCACCTGGGACAGCGTCGACCCGGCGCTCAAGGAGGCCTTCACCGACGGCGGCAAGCTGTACGCCGTCCCGGTGAAGAACTACTCGATGGGCCTGGTCTACAACAAGGTCCTGTTCCAGAAGGCCGGGCTCGACGTCAACAACCCGCCCAAGACCTGGGCCGACGTCCGGGCCGCCGCCAAGAAGATCTCCGCCCTCGGCAACGGCATCGCCGGCTACTCCGAGTACAGCGCCGGCAACACCGGCGGCTGGCACTTCACCTCGCTGCTCTACTCGCAGGGTGGCCAGGTGCTGTCCGCGGACGGCAAGAAGGCCGACTTCAACAACGCGATGGGCAAGCAGGTCCTGCAGAACATCAAGGACATGCGGTACGGCGACAACAGCATGGGCTCCCGCCAGCTGCTCCAGTGGGGTGACCTGCTGACCAACGCCGGCGCGGGCAAGGTCGGCATGTTCATCGGCGCCCCGGACGCCACCCAGGCGATCGTCAGCCAGTTCCAGGGCAAGTTCCAGGACTGGGCGATGGCCCCGCTGCCCGGCCAGGACGGTCCGGCGAAGGGCACGCTCGGCGGCGGCGAGGGCTACTTCTTCAAGAAGGACCTCTCTCCCGAGCAGGTCAAGGCCGGTCTGAAGTGGATCGCTTACCAGAAGCTCACGCCGGGCAAGGGCCAGTTCGACTACGTCCGGGCCAAGCCGCAGAACTACCCGGTGGGTCTGCCCCAGCCGCTGCTGTTCGCCAACGGCAGCGAGGCGCAGAAGCAGGAACTCGAGCTGCGCAAGGCGAACGCGAACGTCGACACCGCGAACTTCGCCATCTTCGAGGCGACCCCGGTGCCGATCAAGGGTGAGCCGCGCAACGCGCAGGCGATCTACGCGGTCCTCGACGCCGCGATGTCCGGGGTGCTGACGAACCCGAACGCGAACATCGACGCGCTGCTGAAGACGGCCGAAGAGAAGGTCAACCAGCTCCTGGCCGCCGAGAGCTGACCGGCAGGTGTGGGGGTCGGTCCACCGGCCCCCACACCCCGCGCCGCACCGTCCGCGTCACTGACTTCCGCAGGAGTTGCCTTGGCGATCACCGCCGTCCCCCAGGCCCCCAGGAAACCGGGTCGCCCGATGTCGCCGTACGCGACAGGGCCGCAGCGCACGAGCCTCGGCCGCAAGGTACGGGACAACCTCGCCGGGCACGCGTTCCTGATCGGCGCCGTGCTCTGCTTCGTGGTCTTCTCCTGGTACCCGATGATCCGCGGCATCGTCATGAGCTTCCAGCGGACCAGGCGCGGCGAGACGACCTGGGTGGGCTGGGACAACTACTCCCGCCTCATCGCCGACCCCAGCTTCTGGCCCGCCTGGAAGAACACGCTCTACTTCACTGTGCTCGCGCTCGTGCTCGGGTACGCGGTGCCGTTCTTCGTGGCGATCCTGCTCAACGAGTTCCGCCACGCCAAGGGTTACCTGCGGGTCCTGGTCTACCTGCCGGTCATGCTGCCGCCGGCCTCGGCGCTGTTCCTCTTCAAGTTCTACGCGTACGACCCCAGCGAGGCGGGGTTGTTCAACGCGATCCTCACGGCGCTGCACCTGCCCACGTCGCAGTGGATGCAGTCGCCGGCGATGACGATGCCGGCCATGGTGATCGCGTCCACCTGGATGAACATGGGTGGCGCCGTCCTGATCTACCTGGCGTCGTTGCAGAACATTCCCGGTGAGCTGTACGAGGCGGCAGAGCTCGACGGCGCCGGGATCTGGCGGCGGATCCGCCACGTGACGATCCCGCAGACCCGGCTGATCCTCGCGCTCCTGGCGATGCTGCAGATCGTCGCCACGATGCAGCTCTTCATCGAGCCACTGATCCTCGCCAACGGCGCGGGCGCGGAGGATTCCGCGACCTCGGTGGCGTACCTCATCTACCAGCACGGGTTCTTCCAGAACGATCTCAACGGCGCCGCCGCGCTGGGCGTGATCATGCTCGTGGTGCTGGCCGGCTTCTCCGCCGTGTACGTGCGACTGACCGCGAAACAGGACTAGGACGGCGCCCAATGGCACAGGATTCCGGTACCCGGACCCTCATCTCCCACTCCCAGCTGAGCCGGGGGCGCGGCAAGGTCATCTACTGGACGCTGCTCGTGGTCGTCGTGGCGGGCTTCACGCTCGTCTTCCTCGGGCCCCTCTACTGGATGGTCACCGGCGCGCTCAAGTCCGGCCAGGAGATCGCGCAGACCCCGCCGTCGCTGTTCCCGAAGGACCCGCAGCCGCAGAACTACATCGACGCGTGGAACAACCTCGCCCTCGCCAAGCTGCTGTTCAACACCTTTTACTACGCCATAGGGGCGGTGCTGTTCCAACTCGTCTTCGACAGCGCCGCCGCGTACTCCCTGTCGAAGCTCCGGCCGATCTTCGGCAACGCGATCCTCGCCCTGATGCTGGGCACCCTGATGATCCCGGCGATGGTCCTCATCGTTCCGCAGTACGTGACGGTGCTCGACCTGCCGATCCTGCACATCAACCTGCTCGACTCACCGTTCGCGATCTGGCTGCCGATGGTCGCGAACGCGTTCAACATCTTCCTGCTGAAGCGGTTCTTCGACTCGATCCCGGAGGAGCTGATGGCCGCCGCCCTGATGGACGGGGCGACGTCGCTGCGCACGCTCTGGTCGATCATCCTGCCGCTGTCGCGTCCCATCCTCGGCGTCGTCTCGATCTTCGCGGTGACCGCGGTCTGGAAGGACTTCCTCTGGCCGAAACTGGTCATGCCGTCGCCCGAGACCCGGACGGTCAGCGTCGGCATCTACACCTTCGCGGGTGGTACGCCGATGAACGTGGTGATCGCCGCGTCGGTCATCGCCGCCCTCCCGACTGTCATCATCTTCCTGATCTTCCAACGGAACATCATGTCCGGCCTGACCACGGGCGGCATCAAGGGATAGCCCACGACCGCATTCACCCGCGCGGCGAACAACGACCGTTCGTCCCGATACATATCTCCCTCCGGCGAACCCGCCGACGTACTGACGCAGAAAGCAGGTGCTCGTGTCCACAGCTGACAGAAGTCCGTGGTGGCGTGGAGCCGTGATCTACCAGGTGTATCCCCGGAGCTTCGCCGACGGCAACGGCGACGGCATCGGTGACATCGCCGGCATCCGGTCCCGGCTGAACCACCTGTCCGCGCTCGGCGTCGACGCGATCTGGTTCAGCCCCTGGTACCCGTCCCCGATGGCCGACGCCGGGTACGACGTATCCGACTACCGCGACATCGATCCGGTCTTCGGCACGCTCGCCGAGGTGGAGGCGCTGATCGCGGAGGCGCACGACCTCGGCATCCGGACGATCGTCGACGTGGTGCCCAACCACTGCTCCGACGCGCACCCGTGGTTCCAGGCCGCGCTGGCCGGCGGCCCGGGAGCGCCCGAGCGGGACCTGTTCTGGTTCCGTCCCGGTCGTGGCCCGAACGGGGACCAGCGGCCCACCGACTGGATCGGCGAGTTCGGCGGCGAGACCTGGACCCGCACCACCAACCCGGACGGCACGCCCGGCGACTGGTACCTGCACCTGTTCGCCCCCCAGCAGCCCGATTTCAACTGGGACCACCCCCGGGTGCGGGCCGAATTCGAGGACATCCTGCGGTTCTGGTTCGACCGGGGCGTCGACGGCATCCGGATCGACTCCGCCGGTCTGCTGGTGAAGGACGGGACGCTGCCCGAGGTCCGACCGGACCACCAGCACCCGTTCCACGACCTCGACGGCGTGCACGACATCTACCGGGGCTGGCGGCGGGTCGCCGACTCCTACGCCGATCGAGCGCTGATCGGTGAGGTGTGGCTGCCGGACCGGCAGCGGTTCGCCAACTACCTGCGCCCGGACGAGCTGCACGCCGCGTTCAACTTCGACTTCCTCGGCTGCGCCTGGGACGCGTCCGCGCTGCGCGAGAGCATCGACGGCACGCTCAGCGCCCACGCGCCGGTCGGCGCGCCGGCCACCTGGGTGCTCTCCAACCACGACGTGACCCGGCACGTCACCCGCTACGGCCGGGCGGACACCACGTTCAGCTTCGCGGCCAAGCGCGAGGGGATCCCCACCGACCTGGAGCTGGGCACCCGCCGGGCGCGGGCAGCCGCGCTGCTGTCCCTGTCGCTGCCCGGTGCCGCCTACGTCTACCAGGGCGAGGAGCTGGGGCTCTGGGAGGTCGAGGACATCCCGTACGCGCTGCGGCAGGACCCGATGTGGGAACGCTCCGGTCGGATCGACCCCGGTCGCGACGGCTGCCGCGTGCCGCTGCCGTGGGCCGGTGACGAGCCGCCGTTCGGGTTCAGCCCGGACGGGGCGGCGGCGCCCTGGCTGCCCCAGCCGGCCGACTGGAAGGACCGGACGGCGCTGGCGCAGACCGGCGACGCGGCCTCGATGCTGGAGCTGTATCGGGCGGCGATCCACATCCGGCGGGCCGAGGCGGCGCTCGGCGACGGTGAGCTGACGTGGCTGCCCGCCCCGGACGGGATGCTGGCGTTCAGCCGTGGCTGTGGCTTCCGCTGCCTGGTCAACCTCACCGACGCGGCGGTGCCGCTGCCCGCCGACGGGGAGCTGCTGCTGGCCAGTGGCCCCCTCGACGACGGTCTGCTGCCGTCGGACACGGCCGTCTGGCTGCGTACCCCCGAAGCGGTGGACGGACCGCGCGCGGACGCCGCCGCCCTGACCTGATCCGACCGACGTGGTGCCGGCGGTCCCGTCCCGGCCGCCGGCACCACCCACCCACACACCACGACCGAGGAAGGAGGAACGAGGGGGGAGAAACCGCCACGCCGCACCGAAACGGGGGACCTGGCCTGCCTGACGAGAGGGAGAGCACAGCTCATGGCCAACCACACCACCGCCACCCCGCACCACCTCCGACACCCGGCGCGCGTCGGGCTGGCCGCGATCGCCGCCACCCTGCTCGCCGCCACCACGGTGACCGCCCTCGCGGTCACCGGCACCGCCACCCCGGCTTCGGCGGCCGGGTTGTCCCCCTTCGACATCTCGGGCCGTGGCGCGACCGTCCCGTTCATCGAGCAGGAGGCGGAGAAGGCTGCCTCCAACGGCACGAGGATCGGCCCGGACCGGCGCTACGGCACGCTGCCGTCGGAGGCGTCCGGCCGCGAGGCGGTCACCCTCGACTCCGTCGGCGAGTACGTCGAGTTCACGCTCACCGCCCCGGCCAACGCGGTCACCTTCCGGCACAGCCTGCCGGACAGCCCGGCCGGCACCGGCCGGGACGCCGCCCTCGACCTGCGGGCCAACGGCACCCTGCTGAAGTCGGTGCCGGTGACATCGCGGTACGGCTGGTACTACGGCGGCTACCCGTTCAACAACAACCCGGGCGACACGAACCCGCACCACTTCTACGACGAGACCCGGGCGATGTTCGGCACCACCTACCCGGCCGGTACGAAGATCCGGTTGCAGGTCTCCTCGACCGCCCAGTCGCCCTCCTTCACGATCGACCTGGCGGACTTCGAGCTGGTCGCCCCGGCGATCAGCAAGCCCTCCGGTGTGCTCGACGTGGTCACCGACTTCGGCGCCGACCCGAGCGGCGCGACGGACTCGACCGCGAAGTTCCAGGCCGCTGTCGACGCCGGAAAGGCCCAGGGCCGGGCCGTCTGGATCCCGACCGGCACGTTCACCCTCTGGGATCACGTGGTGGTCGATGGGGTGACCCTGCGTGGCGCCGGCCCGTGGTATTCGGTGCTCGGCGGGCGGCACCCCACCGACCGCAAGCGGGCCGCCGGCATCTACGGCAAGTACGTCCCCGGCGGCGGCTACACCGGGGAGATCCGGGCGCACGAGGCCGGCGGACCGAGCCGCAACGTCACCCTGCGGGACTTCGCCATCATCGGCGACATCCGCGAGCGGGTGGACGAGGACCAGGTCAACGCCCTGGGCGGGGCGATGACCAACTCGGTGGTGGACAACCTGTGGCTGGAGAACACCAAGGTCGGGGCGTGGATGGACGGCCCGATGGACAACTTCACCATCCGCAACAGCCGGATCCTGGACCAGACCGCCGACGGGGTGAACTTCCACACCGGCGTCACCAACTCGACGGTGACCAACACGTTCGTCCGCAACACCGGCGACGACGCCCTGGCGATGTGGGCGCAGAGCGTGCCGAACGTCAACAACTCGTTCACGCACAACACCATCGGCGTGACGCTGCTGGCCAACCACCTGGTCAGCTACGGCGGTCGGGACATCACAATCACCGACAACGTGACGGCCGACTCGCTGACCAACGGCGGTGGCATCCACGTCGCCAACCGCTATCCCGGTGTGCAGGGCGACACCGCGGTCCGGGGCACCTGGACGATCGCCCGGAACACGCTGATCCGTAACGGCAACTCGGACTACAACTGGAACTTCGGCGTCGGGGCGATCTGGTTCTCCGCCCTCAACGAGGCGTTCCAGCAGGCCACCATCAACATCACCGACACCGACATCCTGGACAGCTCGTACGCCGCGCTGCACTGGATCGAGGGCCAGACCAGCGGGATCAACCTTAACAACGTACGGATCGACGGCGCCGGCACGTACGCGCTCCAGGTGCAGGCGCCCAGCCAGGTGTCGTTCACCAACGTGCGCGCCACCAACATCGCGCAGAGCAACCCGATGCACAACTGCGTGGGCGGCGGCTTCCAGATCACCCAGGGTTCCGGCAACTCGGGCTGGTACACGTCGACCCCGTACTGCGGCCCGTGGCCGGAGCCGCAGTGGGGTGGCGGCCCCAGCACCCCGCCGACCACCGGCCCCACCACCGCGCCACCCACCACCGCGCCACCCACCACCGCACCGCCGACCACGCCGCCCCCGACCACGCCGCCGCCCACCGGCGGGAACCTGGCGCTGAACCGGTCGACGACCGCGACCAGCACCAACCAGAGCTACACGGCGGGCAACGCCGTGGACGGCAACGCGGCCACCTACTGGGAGAGCGCCAACAACGCCTTCCCGCAGTCGCTGACGGTGGACCTGGGCGCGGCCCGCTCGGTCGACCGGGTGGTGCTCAAGCTGCCCGCCGGCTGGGAGCAGCGCACCGAGACGCTGTCGGTGCTCGGCTCCACCGACGGCTCGTCGTACAGCACCCTGGCGTCGTCCGCCGGTCGGGTCTTCGACCCCGGCACGGGCAACACCGTGTCGATCGGGCTGCCCTCCGGTGACCGCCGCTACATCCGGGTCACCGTCACCGGCAACACGGGCTGGCCGGCCGCCCAGCTCAGCGAGGTCGAGGTGTACGGCGGCACCGCCACCACGCCGCCGCCCACCACCGCAGCACCGACGACGGCCCCACCGACCACCGCCCCGCCGACGACGCCCCCGCCCAGTGGCAACCTCGCGGCCGGACGGTCGATCACCGAAACCAGCCACTCCGACGTGTACGCCGCTCCCAACGCGGTGGACGGCAACGCCAACACCTACTGGGAAAGCGCCAACAACGCCTTCCCGCAGTCGCTGACGGTGGACCTGGGTGCCACCCGTTCGGTGTCCCGGGTCGTGCTGAAGCTGCCGCCGTCGTCGGCGTGGCAGACCCGTACGCAGACGCTGTCGGTGCTCGGCTCCACCACCGGCTCGTCGTTCACCACACTGAAGGCGTCCGCCGGCTACACGTTCAACCCGGCCAGCGGCAACACGGTCACCGTGACCTTCACGGCGACCAGCCAGCGGTACCTGCGGCTGACCGTCACCGGCAACACCGGCTGGCCCGCCGGCCAGCTCAGCGAGTTCGAGGTCTACTCCAGCTAGGCCGACGGCCCCCGCCCGAGCAGGGCGGGGGCCACCGGTCGGGGAGCCCGGCGCAGCGCGGCGCCGGCCCGCCCGCACCCGTCCCGCACCGCACCGTCCCCCACCTGTCGCGGCACGACGGGCGTACCCCTGCACCCGTCACCGGGCAACGCACCCACACCACCCCCGAAAGAGGTGTAGCCACCCATGTCCAGAAACGGCCCCACCCGAGGCACCCCGCGTGCCGGCTCGCCCGGTCCCGTCCCCCGAGCCGACCGAGCCGGCCGACTGCCGGCCGGCCGGCGGCTGTTCGCCGGCGCGCTCGCCGGACTGCTCCTCGCCGCCGTCCCCGCCCTCACCCCGGCGACCGCGGCCCCGGCGGCGAAGCCGGCTCCGGCCCCGGCCGGGTCCGCCCGCGCGGCCCTGCTCGCCGGGCTCTCGGCCAGCATGAGCGCCAGCAGCTACAACCAGAACTACGTCGCGGGCAACGCCAACGACGGCAACGCGTCGACCTACTGGGAGAGCGCCAACAACGCGTTCCCGCAGTGGATCCAGGCCGACCTCGGCGCCACCGTCAACGTGGACCGGGTGGTGCTCAAGCTGCCGCCCTCGTCGGACTGGCAGACCCGCACCCAGACGCTGTCGATCCTCGGCTCCACCAACGGCTCGACCTTCACCACCCTGAAGGCGTCCGGCGGCTACACGTTCGACCCGGGCACCGGCAACACCGCGACCGTCAGCTTCACCGCGGCCAGCACCCGCTACGTACGGGTGCAGGTCACCGGCAACACCGGCTGGCCGGCCGCCCAGTTCTCCGAGGTCGAGGTGTACGGCGCCAGCGGCAGCACCGACACCCAAGCCCCCAGCGCCCCCGGCAACCTGGCCTACACCCAGCCCGCCAGCGGTCAGATCCGGCTCACCTGGTCCGCGTCCACGGACAACGTCGGCGTGACCGGGTACGACGTCTACGCGGGTGGCGCGCTGCGCGGCAGCGTCAGCGGCTCGACGCTGACGTACACCGACAGCCAGCCGGACACCGCCACGGTCTCGTACTACGTGCGGGCCAGGGACGCGGCCGGCAACCAGTCGTCGAACAGCAACACGGTGACCCGCACCGGCACCGGCACCCCTCCCACCGGCACCAACCTGGCGGTCGGCAAGCCGATCACCGCCTCCGGGTACGTGCACACGTTCGTGGCGACCAACGCCAACGACAACAACGTGACCACCTACTGGGAGGGCAACGGCAACCCGAGCACGCTGACCGTGCAGCTCGGCGCGAACGCCAGCCTCAGCCAGGTCGTGCTGAAGCTCAACCCGGACTCCGCCTGGGGTACGCGTACCCAGAACATCACAGTGCTCGGCCGCGACCAGGGCTCGTCGACCTTCACCACCCTGGTCGGCGCGGCGAACTACACCTTCAACCCGGGCAGCGGCAACACGGTGACCATCCCGGTCTCCGGCGCCGCCGCCGACGTACGGCTCTCGATCGCCTCGAACACCGGCGCCCCGGCCGGGCAGGTGGCCGAGTTCCAGGTCATCGGCACCCCCGCGCCGAACCCGGACCTCACCGTGACCGGCATGTCGGTCAGCCCGTCCGCCCCCGTGGAGACCAGCACCATCACGCTTTCGGCCACCGTGCGCAACGCCGGCTCGGCGGCCTCCGGCGCCACCGACGTCAACTTCTACCTGGGCTCCACCCGGGTCGGCACCGCGTCGGTCGGCGGCCTCGCGGCCGGCGCCTCGACCACGGTCAGCGCCAGCATCGGCACCCGCGACGCGGGCAGCTACCCGCTCAGCGCGAAGGTCGACGAGTCCAACACCGTCGTCGAGCAGGACGACACCAACAACAGCTACTCCAACCCGAGCCCGCTGGTGGTGAGCCCGGTCGCCACGAGTGACCTGGTCGCCTCGGCGGTGGCCTGGTCGCCGGGCAACCCGTCGGCCGGCAGCACTGTCACCTTCTCCGTGTCGATCCGCAACGCCGGCAGCGTGGCCTCCGCGTCCGGGTCGCACGGCATCACGCTCACCGTGCTCAACGAATCGGGCACGGTGGTGCGTACCCTCACCGGCTCGTACTCCGGTGTGATCAACGCCGGGGCCACCGTCGGCCCGGTCGACCTGGGCACCTGGACGGCCGCGAACGGCAAGTACACCGTCCGGGTCGTGCTCGCCGCCGACAGCAACGAACTGCCGGTCAAGCAGGGCAACAACACCAGCGACCGTCCGCTCTTCGTCGGGCGCGGCGCCAACATGCCGTACGACATGTACGAGGCCGAGGACGGCGTGGTCGGCGGCGGCGCGGCAGTGGTAGGCCCGAACCGGACCGTCGGCGACGTGGCCGGTGAGGCGTCCGGCCGGCGTGCGGTGACGCTCAACTCGACCGGCAGCTACGTCGAGTTCACCACCCGGGCCAGCACCAACACGCTGGTCACCCGCTTCTCCATCCCCGACGCGTCGGGCGGCGGGGGCATCAACTCCACGCTGAACGTCTACGTCAACGGCACGTTCCACAAGGCCATCGACCTGACGTCCCGCTACGCCTGGCTGTACGGCAACGAGACCAGCCCGGGCAACTCGCCGAGCGCGGGCGGACCGCGGCACATCTACGACGAAGCCAACGTCATGCTCAACTCGACCGTGCCGGCCGGCAGCAAGATCCGCCTCCAGAAGGACGCGGCCAACACCACCACGTACGCGATCGACTTCATCAACACCGAGCAGGTCTCGCCGATCGCGAACCCGGACTCGGCCCGCTACGCGACGCCGGCCGGCTTCACCCACCAGGACGTGCAGAACGCCCTGGACCGGGTGCGGATGGACACCACCGGCAACCTGATCGGGGTGTACCTGCCCGCCGGCAACTACTCCACCTCGTCGAAGTTCCAGGTGTACGGCAAGGCGGTCAAGGTGACCGGCGCCGGGCCCTGGTACACCCGGTTCAACGCCCCCTCCGGCCAGGAGAACACCGACATCGGCTTCCGGGCCGAGAACTCGGCGGCCGGATCGTCGTTCGCGAACTTCGCCTACTTCGGCAACTACACCTCGCGCATCGACGGGCCGGGCAAGGTGTTCGACTTCGCCAACGTGTCGAACATCGTGATCGACAACATCTGGGCCGAGCACCAGGTCTGCCTCTACTGGGGCGCCAACACCGACTACATGACGATCAAGAACTCGCGGATCCGCAACCTGTTCGCCGACGGCATCAACATGACCAACGGCAGCACCAACAACCTGGTCAGCAACAACGACGCCCGGGCCACCGGCGATGACAGCTTCGCGCTGTTCTCGGCGATCGACGCGGGCGGCGCGGACATGCGGGACAACATCTACGAGAACCTGACCTCGACCCTGACCTGGCGGGCCGCCGGTGTGGCCGTCTACGGCGGCTACGGCAACACGTTCCGCAACATCTACATCGCGGACACGCTCGTCTACTCCGGCATCACCATCAGCTCGCTCGACTTCGGCTACCCGATGAACGGCTTCGGCGCGAGCCCGCCGACCCGTTTCGAGAACATCTCGATCGTGCGGGCCGGTGGGCATTTCTGGGGCGCGCAGACCTTCCCGGCGATCTGGGTCTTCTCCGCCTCGAAGGTGTTCCAGGGCATCCGGGTCAGCGACGTGGACATCGTCGATCCGACCTACAGCGGCATCATGTTCCAGACCAACTACGTCGGTGGGCAGCCGCAGTTCCCGGTCACCGACACGGTCTTCACCAACATCTCGATCAGCGGCGCCCGCAAGAGCGGTGACGCCTACGACGCGAAGTCCGGCTTCGGCATCTGGGTCAACGAGATGCCCGAGTCCGGGCAGGGGCCGGCCGTCGGGTCGGTGACCTTCAACAACCTGCGGTTGAGCAACAACGCGGTGGACATCCGCAACACCACCTCGACCTTCACCATCAACCGCAACTGAGTCAGGCCGTACCGGATGCCGCCGGGAGGTTCACCCTCCCGGCGGCATCGCGCCGTGCCGGCCCTCGCCGGCGGCGAACCGGGCCGCCCCGGCCGCCGCGTCGGTGGCCAGCGAATCCATCCCGTACGCCAGCTCGGTCGCCAGCGCCTCCGCCTCGGGCCGTCCGGCGCCGGCCAGCACGGCCGCCCGGTCGTTGCGCAGGCAGGTCTGCGGATGCCGGGCGATCGCCGCGGCCAGCTCCTCGGCCGCCGCCCGCGCCCGGCCCGGCGGCACCACCCGGTTGACCAACCCCATGGTGTACGCCTCGTCGGCGGGCACCGCCCGCCCGGTGAGGATCAGGTCCAGGGCACGGCTCTCACCGATCAGCCGGGGCAGCCGGACCGTCCCGCCGTCGATCAGCGGCACTCCCCAGCGTCGGCAGAACACCCCGAGCGTGGCATCGGACTCGGCGACCCGCAGGTCGCACCAGAGTGCCAGCTCCAGGCCGCCGGCCACCGCGTACCCGGAGATCGCCGCGATCACCGGCTTGCTCAGCGCCATGCGGGTCGGACCCATCGGGCCGTCTCCCTCCGGCTCGACCCGATTGCCGCTGGCCGTGCCGATCGCCTTGAGGTCGGCGCCCGCGCAGAACGTGCCGCCGGCACCCCAGAGCACGGCCACCGCCGCGTCCGGGTCGGCATCGAACGAGCGGAACGCGTCCGCGAGTGCCCGCGCGGTCGGCCCGTCCACCGCGTTGCGGGCCGCCGGGCGGTCCAGGATCACCGTCGTCACCGGCCCGGCGCGCTCCACCCGTACACCCATCGGCCCATGGTGCCTGGCGGAGCGCCGGAGCGCACCCACCGGAGCATCCGCACACGTTGCTACAGGTCCGTCACCGCCGACCGGTTTGCGACGGCGTTCGCCGGGAAGTCGGTCCTCGTGCGAGAGATCCTGACGAAGATCGAGCAGGCGTCCCGGCTGGACCGGGTGGGTGACCGGCTGCAACGGGTGGTGCTGGGCACGCTGCGTCCACGGCGGTTACGCGACCTCCTGCACGGGGTGCCGCTGGGCCATCCCCTGCACCCGGCGATGGTGCAGGTGCCGGTGGGCTCCTGGATCAGCGCGGCGGTGCTGGACCTCATGCCCGGGCAGCGCCGGGCTGCCACCGCGCTGGTCGGGCTGGGCACCGTCAGCGCCGTGCCGGCGGCGATCGCCGGCCTGAACGACTGGGTGGCCCTCGCCCCCGACCAGCGGCGCGTCGGCCTGGTGCACGCCGCCGCGAACGGCATCGGCCTGACCTTCTACGCCGGCTCGCTGGCCGCACGGCTCTCCGGCCGGCACGGTATGGGCCGCGCTCTCGGCTTCCTCGGGCTGTCCGCCGCGAGCCTCGGGGCCTACATCGGCGGGCACCTGGCGTACAAGCAGGGGGCGCAGGTCAACCAGAGCATCTCCGAGCTGCGCCGGATGAGCGACGGTTGGCACTCGCTTGTCGACATGTCGGCCCTGCCGCAGCGCACGCTGGTGACCCGCGAGGTGGACGACGTCTCGGTGATCCTCTACCGCCACGGCGACGAGGTCACCGTCATGCTGGAGCGCTGCCCCCACCAGAGCGGGCCGCTCGGCGAGGGCGAGGTCCAGGAGATCGACGGCCACGCGTGCGTGGTCTGCCCGTGGCACGGCAGCGCGTTCCGGCTCAACGGCGGCGAGGTCGTACTGGGGCCCTCCGGCAACGACCAGCAGATCCTGCCCACGCGGATCCGCGACGGCGTGCTCCAGACCCGCGTCCCCTGACCGACCGCACCCCCGCGCGCCTGCCGGTGCCGGGCCCGGGGTTTGCCGGCTCAGCCGCGCCGATGCCGACCGCCCTGGGGTCCGTCGTCGTCCCACCCTGCCGCACCGGTAGCTCCGGCACTGTCGCTCCCGGCTCCCGATGCGCCGACGGACGCCGTACCGTCGCTGGACCAGTCGGGTGCTGTGCCAGCGATTGGTGCGGACGGCTCGATGGCCGCCGCCGCGCGGCTGGCGGCCCAGGCGGCGCCGCTGCCGCTCGGGCCCAGGCTGCTCCCGCTCGGGCCCAGGCTGCTCCCGTTCGAGCTGCCGCGGCGGCCGCTCGCCCCGCGCCGGGGTGCGCGGCTGGGTGCGGCCAGCCGGGGAGCCGCGCCGGCGGTGGCCGGGCGGCGGCGCAGGCCGAGCACCGCGCCGATCTGGGCGCCCACGATGCTCGCGACGGCCAGCACGGCGGAGACCGCCAACGGTCGGTTCACCCGGTCGGTGGTTCCGGCCCGCGCCGCGCCGACGGTCATCGGGGGTACCTGACCTGTCGACTCCGTACCGCCGGGGGGCGCCTGCTCCGCCCGCTCCGGCGCGGTCCGCTCGGGTGCCGGTCGCGGGGCCGGCGGCCTGGGCGCGGCGGGCCGGCCGACGAGTTTTCCGGTGGCGTGCGGGCGGGCGCCCTGGTCGGCGGCCTCCGCTGGCAGCCGGAGCAGTTGGCCGGGGCGAATCCGATCCGGGTCGTCCAGCCGGTTCAGCTTGGCGAGCTGTCGGTAGTCGCCGAACTCGTCGAGGTACCGCTCGGCCACCTCGCCGAGGTAGTCGCCCCGCGCCACGCGATACACCGGGGCCGCCTGGTCACCGGCGCTCGGCCCGTCAGGCGCGACCAGCCCGAGCGGCCCGCTCCCGGCCATGCCGAGCGGCCCGCTCCCGGTCATCCCGAGCGGCCCACCTTCGGGCAGTCGGGCGGCTCCGGTCGAAGCGCTCGACTGGGCGTACGCCGGAGCGGTGTAGACCGCCGCGGCGCTGGCGGCGGCCGGGCTGGCCGCGAGGATCAGCGCGACCGAACCGACCAGCGCGGCGGCGGCCTTCTGCTGGCGGCTCATCCCCGGCAACTTCGGCGCCGGCCGGCGCAGGGTCTGCGCGCCCAATTCGACGATGACGGAGAAGGCGAACGTGGCCCAGCCGAACCAGCCGGCCAGCGCCAGGGCCCGCAGGAAGAGCTGCCCGTCGTCGCGGCTGGTCAGGGCGGTGCCCACCTCGGCGAGGGTGGGCAGATGGTCGGGCAGGGGATTGCCCGCGAAGGCGAGCAGCGCGACCGGCGCGCCCGCAACCAGCGCGCAGAGCACGACGAGCGCGCCGACGCCGGTGAGGACGCGTCCGGTCCGCCGTACGACGGACCGACCCGATGCGGACATGGCGGCCTTCCTTCCTACGGTCCTGCGGTGATGGCCCGCGCGGTCGCCTCGCCGGTGACGGTGACCCGGTCGGCGAAGCCGAACAGCCCGAGCATCGAGCGGCGGTAGGTGATCGTGACGCGTACCCGGACGACGGTCTCCCCGGCGATCTGCGGGAAGCTCACGGTGTGGCCGGTGGTGCCGGCGGCGGAGAGATAGTTGGCGACCGCGACGCGGGCCTGCGGCTGGTCGATCCGCGTCGGCCCACCCTCGATCGCGGTGGCCCGGTCGATGGCCTGCCCGCCCGCGCGGGCCGCCTCCGCGGCGAGGTTGTCCGCGCGTTGCAGCGTGCGCAGCTGACCGGCGCCGTCGAACGAGAGACCCACGATGGCCAGTACGCCGATCATCGCCACCGCCAGGAAGATGCTCACGCGGCCGTGGTCGCCGGAGAGCGGACGGACGGTCATCGCCGGCTCCGGTAGCGGTCAAGTGGTGAGGTGAAGCTCGCCTCGACGCGGTTTTCGCTGGGCATGCCGGGCACTGCCGAGAGGCGCAGATCCCGGAAGGACACCCGGCAGGCGACCGTGACGGTGACTGTCGCATCCTGGCCGAGCGCGCTGCGGTAGGCCCTGTCGAAGCTGGTGGTGGCGCCTCCGACCGAGCCGCTGAACGTCACGGTCGGAGTGCCGCTGCAATTCAGCCCTCGCCAGTCCAGCTGCTGCTGAGCCGCCTCGCGGGCTTCCCTGCGGGCGTCGGCCGCACTGCGGGAGATCGAGGCGGCGCGGGCCGCGTCGTGGGCGGCGGCGTCGATGGCCTCCGCCGCCACCGCGCTGCGTCCGGCCACGCCGGCCAGCACCATCAGCGCGATGAACGCGGGTGCGAGCACCGCCACCTCGATGGAGACCGAGCCCCGCTCGGCGGGCCGGTTCACGGCGGGGTCACCCGCTCCACCGTCCCGTGCGCGGTCTGCTCTACCGCGAAGTCCACACCGGGCACCACCGACAGGGATCGGCCGGTCACCGTGCAGGTCACCTCGACCGCGGTGGTCACGCAGGTCGGGCCGGTCCTGTCCCAGCCCAGCAACCAGCCGCCGGTGGCGGACAGGAACCGGGTGGCGCTGGCCTTCCCGGCGCTGTCGGACGCGTTGTAGAGCCGCTGGGCGTTGACCCCGCTCTGGGCGGCGTTCAACGCCGTGGAGCGGGCCAGGAAGACCGCCGAGACCTGGAGCGAGGCGAACAGGAGCACCAGGATCAGCGGCATCACCACGGCCAGCTCCACCGGGTTGGCACCCCGCTCCCGGTCGCCGGCCACGAGGCGACACCGGGCGGCGAGAACCGCCCGGCGCCACCTTCCGAACGCGGCTCGGCGCATGCCGGCTACTTCGGGTTCGTGTGGTTCGGGATGGCCTTCATCCAGTCGTTGGCCTTGCCGAGGGCCAGGCCGGTGACGATGGTCGCCACGAAGACCAGACCGAAGATGATCACGGCGGTCGGTACCGGGCTGTCGCCGCGCTCGCCGTCCCGCCGCAGCTCGGCGAAGCGCGTCGTCACCACGACGTGCAGGTAGGTGAGGATGGACATGGCGTACTCCTTCTCGGGGGTCGGATCAGACACGGGCGATGAACGGATAGACGACGAAGCCGAGCAGCACGAAGACGAGAAGTGCGCCCGGGATGTCGAGTCGGCTGGTCACGCCCTCGGCGCGGGCCAGGTTGTCGGTGCGGATCTGGTCGCGCAGCGAGTCGGCCCGGCTGCGCAGGGTCTCGTGCACCTGCGCGCCCTCGCTGCCGGAGGAGCGCATGATCGCGCCGACGTCGCCCAGCTCCGGGATGCCGATCTTGTCGGCGAGGTCACGCAGCTCGTCCCAGGGCGCGTGCATCTGCATCTGGGCGATCCGCAGCGACTCCTGAAGCCGGTCGAACACCCAGCCGTCACAGACCGCGGCGGCCCGCTCCAGCGACTGCACCGGCCCGTGCGCGGCGGAGAGCTGCAGAGCCACCAGATCCAGGTACGTGCAGACGGCCTGGCGGAACTCGTCGCGGGCGGCGTCCGCCTTTGCCAGCACCGAGCGGTGCGCCAGCAGGCCGGCGATCAGCGCCATGCCGAGGCCACCCAGCACCGGTACGACAAGCGGCAGCGAGACACCGAGCACGAACAGCGCCACCCCGAGCAGGGTCGGCGTGGCCAGTCCGATGAGCGCGGACAGCAGCACCGACAGCGCGTACTGCTCGGGGGTCTGACCGATCAGGGCGAGCTGCCGGTGCGGTGGTCGCAACCAGCGGGACAGCCCGGTCAGCCAGTCCAGCCGGCGGGAGGCGGGAGCGGCCACCCGCCCGGTGCCCGGCGGCTGGTGCAGGCGGCGCAGCGCCGGCCCGAGCGCGGGGGTCGCCGGAACCAGCTCCCGGATCACCAGGAACAAGCCCAACCCGATCGTCGCCCCGCCACAGACCGCGACGGCCAGGTGCCAGTTGAGGATCACCGCGACCGCCTTCCGGGGCTGCGCCGCGCTTCGCCGCTCGCGCTCACGCGATCACCTCCTGCGGGTCGGGGGCCGGCAGGAACCGGGCCGGCCGCTGCGGCTGGCTCATCGACCGCACCCAGGCCAGCAGGCCGATGAATGCGGCACCGAGAGCGGCCATCACCACCTGACCCGTCGGTGTGCCGTACGGCTTGATGTATTCGGTGTTGACCAGCCCGTACGCCAGCGTCGCCAGCGTCATCCCGGTCAGGAAGCGGACCGCGAACCGGGGCTGGGTGCGCTTGGCCTCGATCTCCCGGCGGGTCGCCACCTCCGCGGCCGCCGCGCCGGCGATCGAGCCCAGCACGTCGCCCAGCCGCTCACCCCGGTCGGTGAGGTGCAGGATCAGCGCCGCCACGACCTGGTCGCAGACCGGATCGCCGATCTCGTCGGCGAACGCCAGCAGCGCGGAACGGGCCAGCCAGCCGGCCTGCAACCGGGCGGCGAGCAGCCGTACCTCGTCCTCGATGCCGGGTGGCACGCTGCCGATCGTGCTGATGATCGCCTGTTGGAGGCCCTGCCCCGTACCGGAGACGTCCTTGAGCCGGCGGGTCCACTCGCCGACGGCCTCGATCCGGGCGATCGCCCGCTGCTCGGCCTTGCCGACGGCGAACAGCCAAGGCGTGCCGGGCACCGCCACCGCCACCAGCAGGCCCACCACCGGCAGCCCGGTCAGCAGGAACGCCAACGCCCCGGCGACCACCGCGGTGAGCAGCAGCGCCTGGTAGGCCCGCCGCTCGGCCGGAGTGGCGCCGGAGCCGCGCCAGAGGCGGCTCAGGCCAGGGCCAGCTCCCGGGCCGGGCCCGGCGGGCCGGCGGCTGCCCACCAGGGCGACGACCGCCAGCAGCAGCCCGGCCACACAGGCGGCCCCGGAGACCACAGCGATCAACTCCAGGCTGTTCCCCATCAGGTCACCGCCGGGCCAGTCGGGTCTGTCGGGGACGCCGCCAGGCACCCGTACCGGCCTCGATCCAGCGGGTCAGCAGCCGGGCGTCGTACCCCACCCGCAGCAACTGGTCGCGAACCCGTTCCGGGAGGTGCCGGGGGACGGCGCGGCCGTCCGGACCGGGACCGAAGACGGTGGTGGTGGTGATCCGTCCGGCCTCACCGGCCCCGATCACCTCCTCCACGTGCGAGACGAACCGGTGCTTACGGCCGCCGATCGCGCTCTCGTCCTCGACGGTGACGTAGACGATCAGATCGAGGGCGTTGCCGGCCATCCGGCGGGCCTGGTCGACGGTCATCTCCCGGCCGTGCGCCAGCGCCAGCTCGACGATCCGTTCACCCACCCCGGCAGCCGTACGGGCGTGAATGGTGCACATCGAGCCCCGGCTGGTGGTCATCGCCTGGAGCATCGGCACGATCTCCCGGGACCGGACCTCGCCCACGATGATCCGCAGCACGCCCATCCGCAGCGACAGCGGGATCAGGTCGGCGATCGTCACCTCACCCGCCGGCCGGCCGTCGAAGCCGCGCTCGCCGTGCCCCTCCCGCGCCTCGAAGCTCATCACCGCCCGGTGCCGCTCCCGGCGACGGGCCGGCAACAACTCCCGACTCTCCTCCAGCAGCACGTACGGCTCGTCGGGTGGGATCTCGTTCATGAGCGCCCGGATGATCGTGGTCTTCCCGGCGCCGGCCAGCCCGGCGACCATGATGTTCAACCCGGCGCGCATCGCCGCACGCAGGAAGTCGCGCAGCAGCGGGTCGATCATCTCGTCCAGGTCACCCCGGGCGCCGGCCACGTCGTCGAGGCTCACGTCCAGGGTGTTGTGCTTGCGGATCACCGCGTACGGCCGGTGGCTGACCAGGAACACCGCGGCCAGTCGGCTGCCGTCGGGCAGTTGCAGGTCCAGGGTGGGCTTCACGGTGGACAGTGACCGTTCGGTCGCGCCGGCCCGCCGCGCCGCCGCCTGGAGGATCTCCACCAGCTCGGCGTCGCTGTCGGCGATCGGCTCGGCCCAGTCCACCCCACCGCCGTGCCGGGTGATGCGCACCACGTCGCAGCCGAGGATGTGCACCTCCTCGATGGTGTCGTCGACCAGCAGGGTCTGTAGCCGGCCCAGCCCGACCAGCTCGGCGGTCACCTGGTCGAGCAGCAGGCGTTCCTCGCCGGCGGCCATCGGTGTGCCGGCGCGACGGACCGCGTCCGCGTACTCGGCGACCACCGTGACGGCCAGCCGGGCCCGCTCGGTGTCCTCCTCGTCGACGGTGAACTCCCGGCCGCGCTGCCACAGGGTGAGCCGTTCGGTGAGTTCCCGGCGCAGCTCCCGGACCACCTGGAAGTCCATCCGGGGTCGGGGTGCCACCTCCGGCGGCGGCGTGGCCGTGGGCATCGGCTGCGGTATCGCCGCCGACTGGTGGTGCCGGCCGTTCGGCGGGGCCAGCGGCGGCGCGGTGGACGTCGCGGCCGGCGGCTGCTGACGTGGGTCGGTGGAGACGGGCTCAAACCGCATCCGGCACCCCCTGCTGCACCGGCCAGGCCAGCCGTGCCCGCCTGCGTTCCAGCAGCGCCCCGACCGGCACCTCCAGCGCGGCGGCCGCGCGCAGCAGCGGCCGTCCGGACCGTACGGTCCCACCGAGGGCGAGCACCCCTGCGGTACGCGGGTCGTGCGGCAGCCGGGCGATCACCGGCAGTTTCAGTCCACGACTGATCTCCGCGCGCCCGTGCCCGTCGCCGACCAGCAGTAGCCGCAGGGTGCCCGGCGGCACCCGGTGTTCGGCGAAGTCCCGCTCGATCGCGGTGACCACCGCCCGGGTGCCGGACAGGTCGGGCAGGTGGGCCCGGGTCACCAGCAGCACCACCGAGGCGGCCCGCAGCAGTGGCCACGGTGGGCCGGTGACGTGCAGCCGGCCGCAGTCGACGAGCACGTCGTAGCCGGGAGTGCCCCGGTCCAGGGCGTTGAAGTAGTCGGCGAAGCGCTGCCAGAGCGGGGTGACGCTGCCGGCCTGCGCCGGGTCGACCAACCCGGGCAGCAGCAGCCGTTCCCGGCGCGGCGCGTCCAGGTCGACCAGCTGCGACCAGAACCCGGTCTCCAGGTTGCCGTCGCGCAGCTCCCCGACGGCCAGCTCGCCGATGCCGCGCGGCCCGTCCAGCTGACCACCGAGGTAGCCGGCGAGGATCGACCCGCCGGCCGGGTCGCACTCGGCCAGGACCAGCCGGCGGTGCCAGGTCAGGGCACAGGCCAACGCCGAGGTGGTCACGCCGGGCGAACCCTTCGCGGACACCAACGCGATGATCGCCATGCTCAGGCCGCCTCGGTCAGCACGACCGCGATCCGCTCCTGGGCGGCCAACGCCACCACGGCGGGTACGTCCCGGATGAGCAGCGCCAGGTACAGCACCTTCTCGTCGTCCGTCGGGCTGACCATGTCGATGACGGTGGCCGCGAACCGGGTGCCCGCCCCGGCCGCCGCCCCGGTGGCGTTCTCGTCCGGGGTGCTGACCAGCAGCACCTTGTCTCCGGGGTGCAGCGCTCGGGCCGGCACCTGGGCGGTCTTCAGGCCGATCGCGATCTGCTGCTGACCCGGGCCGAGCAGCGGGTCGTCGGTGACCTGCCCGAGGGTGAGCAGGGTGCCCGGCACCAGCGCCACGGCGGCCCGCTTGCCGACCACCTCGTCCAGCCGGCCCGCGGGCACCGGGTGCAACCCCTGACCGCCGGCGACCTGCACGGTGATCAGATCGGCGGCGCTGACCTCCCGACCCACCTCCACCGGCCGGGCCACCGCGAGGTAGCTGCCGGTGGCCCGGACCGAGGTGACCGCGAACGCCGCCCCCAGCCCACCGAGGGCGATCAGGAGTACGGCGAGACCCAGCAGCCCTGGGCGGACGCGGCGCTGCCGGACCACCTTGGGCGGGCTGACCGGCGCGTCCACCGGCCCGGTCGCGTTACGCGTAGCCACACTCACCGTTCGATCTCCATTCCCGACTGTGGGGCTCGCAGAACCGGCTCACTCACCTGGTCACCACCTGGAGTTCCTTGATCTGGACCGGCACGGTGCCGCTGGTCCGGGTCTGCGGGATCGGGTCACCCTCGTCGCCGTCGTCGGTCCACCAGCGCACCGTCCAGTACGTGGTGGCGCCCACCCGGTAGGTGCCGGCCTTCGGGTAGCCGCGGTCGTAGCCGCAGTCCGGGGAGGTGCGGCCGGCGCGCTTGCCCTTCGGGTCGTACGGGGTGCCGGCCTTGGTGCAGGTGACCGTGTCGCCGTTGCCCATGTTCCAGACGATCCGGTCGACCTTCGCCTCGATCGAGACGGTCAGCCCACGGTCGGACGCGGAGGCGCGCAGCGGCCCGAAGTAGCTGGCGCTCGGGGTGGCCCACATCCACACGGGCAGGCCGACCAGGCCCGGGCCGATGTCCTTGCGGGGCGCCACCTTGAGCCGCGCCGGCAGCAGCTTGATCGACGCCAGGGCCCGGCGGGCCAGCTCCTCCGGGTCCGGCGGAGCGCCGAAGCCGGGCGGCGGCCCGTCCCGCAGCACCGTGTCCTGTGCGCCGAGATCGCCCCCGTTGCAGGTCTGCACGTACCACTGCTGACCCTCGGGTGCCGGCTTCTGCGGCGAGGCGAGCTTGTAGTAGCAGCCGTCGCCGTTGTTGAACCAGCCCAGCAGGTCGTCGTAGCAGGGGATCGTCCGCCCGCCCCACTGACAGACACCGCCGCCCCCGCCGCCGCCGGAGTCGCCGCCGCCGTTGTCGCCCCCGCCGCCGGGGCCGCCCGGCGTACCGGGCTCGTCGTCCCAGACGTTGCAGTCCGGTTGGCCGGGCGGACATCCGGCCCCCGGGTCGGCGCGTCGGGCGGCGGCGGCCGGCAGGGTCGCGCCGACCACCAGTAGCAACGCCAGACCGGCCCCCGCGAGCATCCGCCGGGCCGCGCCGGTGCGGGCTCTCCGCCCCCGGGTCAGCACGGCTGGTCCGGGTGCGCCGAGCCGGAGCTGATCAGCCAGCGACCGTCGGGATAGCGGGTGGCGGTGGCGGTAGCCAGATGTTTGCCGCCACCGCTGCCCGGGACCACGCGCTGGTCCTTGGTGTAGACCAGCCGGTAGCCGCTCGCGTCCAGGCAGTCCTGGATCTCCACGGTGGCCGGGTCAGAGTCCAGGCTGACGGCGGTCACGCTGGGATCGGACGCCAGCGTCCCGGTACGCATCGCGCCGTGCTCCTTTGCGTCGCGAATGGACAATTGCACCCGGGTCAGCAGCGGATCAGCGAGAAACCGGGACAGTTCCGGCGCGTGTGGATCATTGCGCCGACTCGCCGTCCGCGATGCTGCGAGATAACCGGAGTACGCCTCGAGCGCCGCCTTTTCGGCAGCTTCCCGTTCCGCGCCCGAATCGGCCCGCGCTCCGTCGCCCCGCGCCGTCGCCGGCCGATCGACCGCCTCCTGCCCGCTGCCGCAGGCGGTGACCGGCACCGCCGCCACGACCGCCAGCAGGCAGATTGCCGCTCGCCTGAGCTGCCGTCCGCGCACCGCTGAGCCCTCCTCGTGGTCGCCCGACGTGGCCATGAAGCACCGCCGCCGGGCATGCGGAAGCGCGCCCGGATCAGTGCCTTCCGGAGCTTTTACTGCGCTTCTGCATTCACCGTTACGGATCTTCTACAAATGCAAGGTCCCGTGTCGTCCGGTCGTAGAGGTGAGGCTTGCGTCACACCCAAGGGGCGAGCATAGGCTGACGCTCGCCGATGCAACAGAGGCAATTCAAGTGAACACTCTGCGTGATGATGGGTGGTGGTGGCGGGTGTTCGTGCTGCACTCCGGACGATGGCCGGTCGAGGGGTCGCCGACCGTCCGGCCTCGCCGGCCGGGGCCGATCCGCCGCAACCCCTGCGTCGGTCCCGAGAGTGGGACATCGCGCCGCCATCCCGGCATCCGGACTGCGTCCCGGGGCGACGGACCGGCCACCCCGTCTGCGGTGCCGACCGGCCCGCCCTCGGACGGGGAGATCATCGTGCCGCCGGTGGTGGACGTCGGTTTCCGCGCCATCCGCTACACCCGAGCGAACGTTCAGTCACGATCCGTGTTCACCTTTACCGGGGGTGGCCGGCGTCCGGCGTGGTCCACGTGGCGCTGACCGGCCCCCCTGCGGCGGCACCCGGTCGGCGAAACCCGACCGATCGGGCGGCGGCGGGGCCTGCCCCTGGCCGTCTTCGGCTCGCGACCGGGCTGGCGATCCTGACGGTCAGTCCGCTGCTGCGGTTGGCAGTCGTGCGCTACGCCGTACCCTCGGGCACCTCCAGCCGGACCGGCTGCGACGCCTGCGGCGCGGCGGTCGGCCTGACCCGGCCCTGGCCGGCGCTCGGCCCGGCCGGCCGGTGCGGCCGGTGCCGGGCCCGGGTCGGGCCGCCGCCCGGCACGGTCGAGGTGGCCGCGCTCGCCGCCGTGGCGCTGCTGGCGCTGGTCGGCCCGTCGGGCGGGGCGATGCCGGCGCTGGCATGGTGGCTCGCCTGGACCGTGCCGGCGGTCCTCGTCGACCTGGCCGCGCACCGACTGCCCGACCGGCTCACCCTGCCCGCGGCGGCCGGGACCTGGCTGCTGCTCGGCGCGGCCGCGCTCGCCGACGCCGACGCGGGCCCCTGGCTGCGGGCGGTCGCCGCAGGCGCGGGGCTGGCGCTGTTCTTCGCCACCAGCACGCTGCTGCTCGGCCGCCGCGGCTTCGGGTTGGGCGACGCGAAGCTGGCGCTCAGCGTGGGGGCACTGCTCGGCTGGTACGGCCTGCCCGTCCTGCTCCTCGGGCTGCTGCTCGCGTTCGGGCTGTCCGCGCTGGTGAGTCTGGGACTGCTGGTCGCCCGACGGGCCCGGTGGAGCACGCACCTGCCGTTCGGCCCGTTCCTGCTGCTCGGCACGGTGGGTGCCCTCCTCCTGACCTCCTGACGCCCACCCCACCGACCGTCGGGCGGCGGGGTCAGGGGCGGGGTCGGCTGGCCAGGTCGGGTACCGGGCGGCGGGCATCGGCGCGGCGGCGCAGCGCCTCGGCGGTCAGGCGGGCCAGAAGCGGGGTCGCCACCATGGCGACCAGGGCGCCGAGCAGCAGGCCGGCGGCCACGTCGTGCGGGTAGTGCACGCCCACGAAGACCCGGGAGAACGCGGCCAGCACGGCCAGCGGCAGCGCGACCAGTCCGAGCCGTCGGGAGAGCAGCAGTGTGGTGATCGCCAGCGCGCCGGCCAGGGTGGCGTGGTTGCTGGGGAACGACCAGTCACCCGGTGGTGGGCAGGTGCCGGCGACGATCGCCCGGCCCACCGTCCGGCACGGTCGGTCCTCGTCCACCACGGTCTTGAGCCATTCGCTGCTCGCGTACGCGAGGAGGGTCGGCAGCGGCGCGACCAGGGCGAGCGCCCGGTCGTGCGGGCCGCCGACCAGGCGGCGCAGCGCGGCCGCCACCAGCAGCGCGCCGAGCAGCAGGATCACCCCCTCGGTGACGTGCCCGACGAACCACTGCACCGGGTGCGGGGTGCCGGCGGCCGCGTCGACGATGTCGCGGTACCACTCGGCGCTGATCTCTGGAACGTCCGTGCTGCCGTTGTCGGCCATGAATCACCTCACCAGACGTTCATACCTCGTTCACCTGGAAGACACCCTGGGAACGCGGCAGGGGGCAGCGCAGGAGTCGAAGGTCGAGCCGGCCGCACGGAGGCCCGCCGGCAGGCGCTCAGGTCGGCGGAGGCCCGCCGGCAGGCGCTCAGGTCGGCGCGGGCCCGCCGGCCATGCGCTCGCGGACGGCCTCCAGCGCCTCGAAGGCGTACGCCCAGTTGTGGCACTTGAAGCTGCGCAGGCCGTCGATGGCGGTGTGGCAGTCGGCGCAGCGCACCCCGGGGATGGCCTCCGGCACCTCGGTGTTGACGTACCTGTGTTCGCCGAGGATGACCGTGGCGATCATGTTCTTGTCGTGCAGGCCGGTGAGCGCCGACGAGACGATGTCGTACCAGGTGATCCGCCGGCCGCACTTCGGGCAGTCCGGTTCGTCGCCGCTGACCCACAGCGGGGCGCCGATGCTGCGTGCCGGCATTCCCAGCAGCTTCTCCAGACGGCGGACGTCCGACTCCGGTGTGGTCCACCGGTGCCGGCCGGGCAGCGACGCGGGCGAGTCGTACACGGCGCGGAACAGGTCGTGGTCGACCCGCACGGTTTCCCGCTGACCGGTCATCGCGTCCCCCTCGGTGATTCGGTGCCCCCACCGTGGTCGGGGTTGACCAGGGGTGCAGCCGGATCAACGACACGAGGGGTCAGCGGGTCGTCGCCCCGGCTGCTAGACATCGAGATCTGACCGCGGCGAAGGGACCCCTCGTGACCGACCAGCCGACCCCCGACACGACCGACGTCACCGCCCGACCCAACGTCGCCCGGATGTACGACTACTTCCTGGGTGGCAGCAACAACTTCGCCGCCGACCGCGCCGCAGCCGAGCGGGTGTTGGAGATCTTCCCGGGCACCGGGCTCGCGGCCCAGACCAACCGGCACTTCCTGCGCCGAGCCGTCCGGTACGCCGTCGGGCAGGGCGTCCACCAGTTCCTGGACATCGGGGCGGGGTTGCCCGCCCAGGGGGCCGTGCACGAGGTGGTACGGGCCGTGGCGCCGGACGCCCGGGTGGTCTACGTCGACTACGACGAGGTGGCCGTCGCGTACGCCCGGCGGTTGTTGACGGACGTGCCCGGCGCGGCCGTCGTGCAGGGCGACCTGCGGCGGCCGGACGACCTGCTGGCCCACCCGGAGGTGCGGGCCACGCTCGACCTGGACCGCCCGGTGGCCGTGCTGCTGCTCGCGGTGCTGCACTTCGTGCCGGACGACGACGACCCGTGGGCTGCCGTCGCCCGGCTGCGCGACGCCACCGTGCCCGGCAGCCACCTGGTGCTGTCGCACCTGACGCTGGACGGCGTCCCGTCGGAGGTGGCCGAGCGCGGGCAGGCCGTGTACCGCACCAGCAGCGCCCCGCTGGTGCCCCGCACCCACGCCGAGACGCTGCGCTTCTTCGACGGGTACGACCTGGTGGAGCCCGGCCTGGTCGAGACCACCCGGTGGCGGCCGGACGGCGAGCCAGAGGTCGGGGACTCACACGGCTACGCCGGGGTCGGCGTCCGCCGCTGACGCGCTTTCGCCTCCGGTGGCGGGCCTCGGGTGGTACGACGGAAACAGCGCCTGCCACCGGGAGGAGCGCCGATGGCGAGCAGGCCCGAGCGGCTGTTGCGGACAAGCGACGCGCCGCTGAGCGCCTCGTTCCTGGAGCTCTTCTTCGACCTGGCGTTCGTGCTCGCCCTCAGCCAGTCGGCCGCGCACCTGCTGCACGACCTCACGCTGGCCGGCGCGCTGCACACCGCTCTGCTGCTGGCCGGCGTCTGGTGGATCTGGGTGACCACCACCTGGAGCGCCGACTGGTACGACCCGGAGACCCCGGCCATCCGCGTGGTGCTGGTCGTCGCCACGCTGGGCAGCCTGCTGGCCGGGGTGGCGATCCCGCAGGCGCTCGAGGAGCGGGGGGTGCTCTTCGCCGGCGCGTACGTCGCGGTCCATCTCGTCCGGGGCGTGGTCACCGCCTCGATGCTGCGCGGTCATCCACGGCAGCGCCGGGCGCTGCGGATCCTCTGCTGGTACACGGTCACCGCCGTGCCGTGGCTGGCGGGCGCGTTCCTGCCGCAATGGCGGGTGCCGCTCTGGGTGCTCGCCCTCGCGATCGACGTGACCGGCCCACGGCTCGGCTGGCCCACGCCGAGGCTGGGTCGCGCCCGTCAGCAGGAGTTGCGCCTCGCTGGCGCGCACTTCGCCGAGCGCTACCAGCAAATCATGATCATCGCGCTCGGCGAACTCGTCCTGGCCGCCGGGCTCTCGTACGCCGGCACCCGCCTCGACCTCGCCGAGACCGCCGCCTTCCTGCTGGTCTTCGCCACGGCTGTGCTGATCGGTCTGCTCTACGTGACCCCCGCCGGCCGGCAGCTGGGCTCGGCCATCGAGCGCGCCGACCCGTCCCGGCTCGGTGTCGTCACCGGATACCTGCACCTCGTGATGATCGCCGGCATAGTGGTCACGGCCGTCGGGGCCGAGCTGAGCATCGCTCATCCCTCCGAGGTCGGCGACATGAGGGCTGTCGCGGTCATCCTGGGCGGACCCACGCTGTTCCTCGTCGGCCGGATCCTGTTCTCGCTGGCCATCCACCGGCGGTTGTCCTGGCCTCGGGTTGGCGCGCTGCTCGTGCTGGCCGGCGCGGCGGCCGCCCTGCGGCTGCCGCTGCTGGCGATCAGCGCGGTCGCCACCGGCGTGGTGCTCGTGGTGGCGGTCCTGGACCACGCCGCCCCCTTCACCTATCGCCGGCGCAGATCTGCTGACTAAAGTCAGGCAGATGGACTCCGCGCTCATCGCCGCAGTGCGGCGGTTCAACCGGACTGTCACCCAGCGGGTGGGTGCGCTCGACGACGAGTACATGGCGCAGGGCCGACCCCTCGGGCAGGCTCGCCTGCTCTGGGAGATCGGCCCCGCCGGCGCCGAGGTCGCGGCGTTACGCGCACGGCTCGGCCTGGACTCCGGATACCTCAGCCGACTCCTGCGCACCCTGGAGAACGACGGGCTGGTCACCGTGGGCCCGGCCGGCCAGGCCGGCGGCGACGGCCGGGTACGCGTCGCCCAGCTCACCGACGCCGGCCGTACGGAATGGGCCGAACTCGACGAGCGGTCCGACGAACTCGCCGCCTCGATCCTCCAACCGCTCACCGAGCGACGCCGCGAACGACTCGTCGCCGCCATGGCCGAGGTCGAACGCCTGCTCATCGGGTCGATGGTGGTCATCGCACCGTGCCCACCGAGCGATCCGCGGGCCCGGGCGTGCCTGCGGGCCTACGCCCGGGACATCGGGCGGCGGTTCGACGACGGGTTCGACCCGGCACTGAGCAAGCCGATCCACGACGAGGAGATCGCCCCGCCCGCCGGCGTGCTCCTGCTCGCCACCCTCAACACCGAGCCCGTCGGCTGCGGCGCCGTCAAACTCCACCGCGACGCACCCGCCGAGATCAAGCGTGTCTGGGTGGCGGACAGCGTCCGCGGGCTGGGCATCGGGCGACGGCTGCTGAGCGAGCTGGAACGGTACGCCGCCGACCGAGGCGTGAGCACGGTCCGGCTGGACACCAACCGCAACCTCACCGAGGCGATCGCCATGTACCACGCGGCCGGTTACCGGGAGATCGAGCCGTACAACACCGAGCGCTACGCCCACCACTGGTTCGAGAAGCAGCTCGGGCAGTAAGTAGTGGCTACAGCCGTTCGAAGCTCTCCATCCCGGCGAGCTCCAGCACCTCGGTCCGGATCGCCGGGCATTCCTGACGGGTCTGGTCGTCGATCTGACGGCCGTTCGGCACGGGGCCCTGTTTCTCGTACCAGGAATAGAGGTTCACGGTCAGGTTGGCCATCGCGCCCGTCTCGGACCCGATCCCCTTCAGCGTCGGCAACTGGCCGTCCAGGTAGGCACACACCTCCTTCGCCGACACCGGATTCGAGCCGCGGGCCGGAGCGGATCCGGCCGCGCTGGGCGCGGCATCGGGTGCTGCCGGGGTGCCCGGCGCCGCAGCCCCGGGCTCGGGCGCGTCGGCGTTAGTGCATGCCGTCAGGGCGAACACAAGACAGAGGGCTGGCGCGATCAAGCGATTGCTTCTCATCATCAATTCTCGTCCTGACCTGGTTGTTGTTGGTGGTCAGCCCCGGCGATCGCGGTGACGAGCCACAGGCCGGTGGGCAGTCGGTAGCCGACGCCAGGTTCGCGAAACCGGTCGAGCAGCCGGACCGCCCCTGCCCGGGCCGAAACCTGCTTAGCCAGCGGGGCAGCCCGGTACGCGGCACCGGCGGGGCCGACCTCGATGAGCCATTCGGCAACCGCGTCGGCGTCGTCCGGGGCGTCCAGTTCGACGTCGTACGGCGTGATCGTGACGGCGGTCCAGCCGGCCCTGGTGAGGACTCGGACGAGCCTCGCCGGGTCGGCGAAGGAGAACGGACCGGGCTCGTCACCTACCGGTAGCGGTGGTAGCGGCCCGAGGTGCGGTGCTGCGCCGAGCATCGCGGCGGACAGCCACGGGTTGACGCCGCCGTCGCGGAAGACGGTCGCGGCGAGGCGTCCGCCCGGGCGCAGGGATCGTCGGATCGTGGCGCAGCCGGCGACCGGATCCGCCAGCAACATCAGGGTCATGCGCGAGAACGCCGCGTCGAACGGCGCCCCCGGCACGACATCGAGAGTCTCGATGTCGGCCACGTGGAACCGAATGTCCGGGAACCGCTGGCGGGCTGCGGTCACCATCGCCTCGGCGATGTCGACGCCGACCGCCGCGCCGGTCTCGCCGACCGCCCTGGCGAGCTCGGCCGTGGTGCCGCCGCAGCCGCAGCCCACGTCAAGAATCCGTTCGGCGGGCCGTGCGGCCAGTCGATCCATTGCCGCCGCGCCCAGCGGTCGGCCGGTCTCGTCCTGCCGGTCGGCGTGGCGGATCCAGCCGGCCGCCGCTCCCGCCCAGAAGGCGGCATTGCGGGAGCGTAGGGCGGCGGTGTCGGCCATCAGAACGGCATCTCGGCGCCGTCGACGCTCACCGACCGGAAGTTGGCTGCCTTCGTCGGGTCGAAGCCGTCCTCCTGCGCCGCCAAGCCCGCGGCGCGGACCAGTCGCTCCGACTGGAACTGGCGGAACGCCGCTTCGTCCTGCCAGATGTTGATGATCCGCCAGCCGTCCTCGGTCGGTCCGGAGACATGGGCGAGGAGCCCTGGTGGCCGGTCCGGCCCGAGGTGCCGCTCCACCTGCCGGTATTCCGCCTCACTGACGCCGGGCATCTCCTGCAACACACCGAACGGCATCGGCCGCCGCCTCTCGATAGAGTGAGCCTCTATCCAATAGAGCACTACACTCGACCGGTGGTTGTCAAGCGAATCTACGACTCTTCCCGCCGACAGGAGCAGGCCCGACAGACCCGGCGAGCAATCCTCGAAGCGGCCGGCCGCCTGTTCGTCGACCCCGGGTATGCGGCCACCCCGCTGACCGCGGTCGCCGCGGAAGCCGGCGTCGCGGTCCAGACCCTGTACGCGGTGTTCGGCAGCAAGCGGCACCTGCTCTCCCAGTTGGTCGACGTCACCCTGGCCGGCGACGACGAACCGGTGGCCCTGCCGGACCGGCCCTTCGTGGCCGAGATCCGCGCGCTCGCCGACCCTCGCGCCAAACTCGTCCGCTATGCCCGCCATCTGGCCGAGGTCAACGCCCGACAGGTCCAGGTGATGCTCGCGCTGGCCGGAGCAGCCACGGCCGATCCGGACGCCGCCGAGATCTGGCGCAAGAACATCGACGAGCGCCGCCGGGGCATGGCCATGTTCGCCGCCGAACTCGTCGGCACGGGGGGCCTCCGCCCCGACCTGGACGTCGATCAGGTGGCCGACATCCTCTGGCTGGCTCAGGACGTCCGTAACTTCGACTGGCTCGTCCGGCAACGCGGATGGTCGCTGGAGCGGTACCAGAGGTGGTACGTGGACACCGTCAGTGGCGCCACCATCGCCGGTGCCGAGTAGCGGTCACATCCGTTCCGGCGTCCGGATTCTGCGCGACAGCGTGGTGCTACCGACCGCTCTCCAGACCCCACCCGGCCAGCCGGGCGGTACGGGCACCGTGGACTTCCTGCTCGCCTACACCTGATGCACGTCCGCGCTTGCGCTCGCGACTCGACGTACCCGGTCAGCCCTTCACCGCGCCGGCGGTGAGCCCTTCGGTGAGGAAGCGCTGCCCGAGGGCGTACATGATCACCACGGGGATGCTGACGAGCAGCGACGCCGCGGCGAGTTGTCCCTGCGGTACGACGTCACCGGCGATCATCGACTGCATCCCCACCGGCAGCGTCTTGTACTCGTCCTTCGTGATGAACACGAAGGCGAAGAGGAATTCGTTCCAGGCGTTGGTCAGGGTGAAGAGCGCGACCGCCAGCAGCCCCGGCTTGGCCAGGGGCAGCACCACCCGGCCGAACGCCTGGACGCGGCTGCAACCGTCGACCAGCGCGGCCTCCTCCAGCTCGACGGGGATCGACGAGAAGTACCCCACCAGCAGCCAGGTGGCGAACGGCAGCGTGAAGGTCGGGTACGTCACCACCAGCGACCACAACGAGTCGGTGAGCCGCGCGCCGATGAGCATCTGGTACAGCGGGATGAACAGCAGCGCGCCCGGCATCACGTAGGTGAGCAGGACCGTGACGGTGAAGCCCTGCGCGCCGCGGAACCGCAGCCGGGCCAGCGCGTAGCCCGCCAGGGCGGCGCAGACCAGCGCCACCGCCGTGGACGCCGCGGACACCAGCAGGGTGTTGAGGTACCAGCGACCGAAGGGCTGGTTGGCGAAGAGTCCGCTGAACTGCTCCGTGGTCCACGGCGTCGGCCACAGGTCGTCGGTCCGCATCACGACCTGGCCCTCGGACTTGAAGGCCGTGACGGCGATCCAGTACAGCGGGCCCAGCACGAAGAAGAGCAGCCCGGCCAGCGCGACACCGGATCCCAGTCCCGACACCACAGACGACGCCCGGCGCCCGCCGCGCGACTGGAGGGTCGAGACCACCCGGCCGACCGCCGCGGCGATCAGCAGGATCACCCCGAGGACCACCGCCGCCTTCCAGAAGATCTGTGGCGACGCCCAGGCCAGCAGGCCGGTGACCACCGCCGCGACGACCCACGGCAGGGCCCTGCGCGCCGTCGCGGTCCACCGCGTACCGACCCACCGCGCTGCGCGGCGTGGTCGGGGCAGTTTCGCCCCCGAGTCCTGGCGCAACAGCCGGACCAGGACGAACACCAGCCCGCCGATGACCGGCAGCATGACGAGCGTGACCGCCGCGCCCGCGCCGTACTGCAACTGCAAGATCGCCTTCGAGTACGCGACGAGCACGTACGGCGCGGTCACGTCACCCGGGCCACCCTGGGTCAGCAACCAGACGAGGTCGAAGTTGTTGAACGTCCAGATCGACGACAGGGTCACCGTCACGGTGATCACGTGACGGAGTCCGGGCAGCGTCACGTTGACGAACCGCTGCAACGACGAGGCCCCGTCGATGGTCGCCGCCTCGTAGAGGTCCGCCGGGATGGCCTTCAACCCGGCCAGGAAACACACGGTGAAGAACGGCACCCCCTTCCAGACGTTGACGAGGATCACCGACGGCATGGCCAGCGACGGGTCGGACAGCCAGCCCGCCGGCCAGCTGTCCACCAGGTGCGCGCTGGCCAGCAGCGGCCCGATCCCGGTGGCGGTGAGCAGGGTGTTGACGCTGCCGAAGATGGGGTCGAGCAGCGCGCGCCAACTGAACGCCGTCACCACCGTCGGCACCACCCACGGCACCAGCAGCAACCCCGCCAGCACCGCGCGGCCGCGGCGCCGGTGGTGCAGCAGCAGGGCCGCGGCCAGCCCGAGCACCACCTTGAAGATCTCGGCGTACGCGGTGAAGACGAACGAGTTCACCACGCCCGTGTGGAACTGGTCGTCGCCGACGAGGTGGAGGTAGTTGTCCAGGCCGACGAACACGGTGTCCTGCCCGTGCCGTTCCGTGCTGCTGGTGACGATCGATCGAGCGATCGGCACGAGGACGAGCCCGCCGACCAGTATGGCCATGGGCGCGAGGAACAGCGCCGCCAGTCGCCAGTCACGCCCCAGCCGCCGCTGGGTAGCCGTGAGAGAGCCGGGTCCCGGCGGCGGGGACTTCCTCGCCGCCGGGGCCCGCGCGGGACGGACCGACCTCACTGCGGCAGCCCCTGCTGGTTGAAGATCTGCACCATCTTCGCGTGGGCGGCCGTCACGGCCTGCGCCGGCGCCGCGCCCTGCACGACCTGCTGCATCATGTCGGTGAGGACGTAGGCCGCGCCGACGGCCTGCTGGCCGGCGCTGGCCTTCTGCGGGAAGGCCAGGCCGTTCTTCGTGTTCAGCGGCAACTGCAACTGGGTGATCTTGCGCAGCATGGGGAACGCCGGGTCGCCGCTGGTGAAGAACGGGTCCGCGTCCCAGACCTTCTCCCAGGCGGGCATCACCAGGCCGGGCGCCTCCTTCGCCACCCCGAGCAGCGCGGGCGCGCTGACCAGGTACTGCGCCAGGAGCTTGGCGAGCCCGGGGTTCTTGGCGCCCTTGAAGACGACGAAGCCCTGCGACTGGCCGAGCAGCAGGGGATTGTTGGTCGCCGGCCCGATGCAGTCGGAGAACACGTGGGTCTTCGCGTACACCGGGTTCTTCTTGGTCCGGGAGTCCGCGTAGACGCTGAACTGGTTGCGGGTGTAACCGAGGATTCCCGCGAGCCAGTTCTCGTTGTTGCTGGTGTCGGTCCAGCTCGCGATCCCCGGCGGCAGCATCGGCTTGTACTTGGGATTGGTGTAGATGTCGCCCAGGAAGGTCACCGCCTGCACCGTCTCGGGGGAGTCGAACGTGACCTTCCGGCCGTCGTTGGAGGCGATCGACCCGCCGTACGCGTTGATCAGCGCCTCGATCATGCCGTTGGCGTCACCGGACCGGTTCACCGTCATGCCCCAGCCGAACCGGCGCTTGCCCGGATCGGAGATCTCCAGGCAGACGTCCCGCAGCTCTTCCCAGCTGTAGATGTCCTTGGGCGTGATGCCCTTGTCCTGCATCCAGTCCTTGCGCAGGAACGATCCGATCCCGATGAAGTGGTAGGGGATCGCGAACCACCTGCCGTCGAAGACGCAGAAGTTCGTGGCCTCGGCGGAGGGTTGGCCGTACTTGGCGGTCAATGCCTGGACGACGTCCGTCACGTCCTCCAGGTCGCCCAGCGCCTGGAACTGCGCGACGAACCGTGAGTCGGTCATGAACGCCAGGTCGCGCGCCACCCCGCCCTTGACCTCGGCATCGATCTTGGCCACCACGTCACCGGCGTCGGCCTGGACCAGACTGTTCTCGATCTTCGTTCCGGTGGTGTCGGCGAACTTCTTGACCGAGCTGTCGAGTGCCTCGTTCGCCGCCGTCGAGTACAGCTTCTGCGACAGCATCCCCATCGAGGAGCCCTTCATCGACGACGCGGCGTCGATCAGCTCCTGTGGAACGTCCGGCTGCACCTTGCTGGGCGATTCGGAGCTGCCCCCGCACGCGGCCAGGCCGGTCGCGCCGAGCACACCCACCCCCACCCCCAGAAAGCCGCGCCGAGACCACGCCGGCTTTTCTTCCATGGACATTCGCCTCCTTCATTTCCCCGCGTACGGCTGCACGCCGAAGGCTCACCTGGCGGACACCGCGATGGTTGGGTTCCACGCTTCGCCCGGGCCACTCGCGACATTTCGGGTGCCGCACGTCGGGCAGCGCGACGAGGTTGAGGCGATCGGCGACCGGGCCGAGATGGTGGCGCTGACGTTCCAGTTCGGTCGGGTCACGGGACCACCGCCGTTCGAGATTTCGAACTAGGTTCGATATACCGGATCGAGTGGTCGCGACGCTAGAGCAGTGCACTGAGTAATGTCAATGTTTCGATGCTGTTTCGACCCGAAAGCGGGAGGTCGGCTATCGAGACTGGGCCCGGTAGCCCATCCGAGCCGACAGCGCGGCCGCGCCCTCCCGAACCAGCCCGGTCCACTCCACCTGCACCTCAGGCGTCCAGCGGATGATCGGCGCGGACAGGCTCATCGCGGCGATGACGGCACCGGAATGGTCCCGGATCGCCGCCGCGACGCAGCGCATCGCGCTGTCCGACTCGCCGACGTCGACCGCGACACCCTCCGCCCGGACACCTTCGAGATGCTCACGGAGAAGGTCCGGGTCGGTGATGCTGTCCGGCGTCATCCCCGGCAGCGGATCCTTCGACAGGACGGCGTCCAGGTCCGCCTGATCGAGGGCCGACAGCAGTACCTTGCCGACCGCCGTGCAGTGGGCCGGCAGCCGCAGCCCGACTCCGGAAACCATCCGAACGGGGTGCGTGCTGTCGAACTTGACGAGGTAGATGACATCGGCGCCGTCGAGCACCGCCACATGAACCGCCTCGTCACACCTGGCGGCCACGTCCCGCGCGACGCCCTGCGCCTCGCGTACCAGATCAAGCCGGCCCGCGAACGCCGCGCCCAGCTGGAACAGCGGCATGCCGAGCCGGTACTGCACCGGCTGGCCCGGTACGGAGATCAGGTACGAGCGAGCCTCAAGCGTCACGAGCAGCTCGTGGACTGTGGTGCGGGGCAGGTCGAGCCGCTCCATCACCTGGCGGGCCGACAGTTGGGGGCAATCCAGGAACAGTTCGAGGACGTCAAGCGCGCGGATGACTGCCGGTACCACACGGGGCATGTCGAAGGTCCCTTCGCAGTGCCGGACTCGTGCCAACGATCTCCACACGGACCAGCACCTGAAGAGGATAGCCACGTCAGCCCCGAGCGCCATGGCCATGGCGGAGCAGTAAGGGGGCGTTCACATGCGTTCGGGGGTCCGGATGCCGAGCAGGTGCAGGCCCTGCCGGAGCACCCGGGCGGTCAGGTCACAGAGCACCAGCCGGCTGTCCCGGACGGGCCCCTCGGCCCGCAGCACCGGACACCGTTCGTAGAACGCGCTGAACGCCGCGGCCAGCCGGTACAGGTAGCCGGCGAGGTGATGGAACTCCAGGTCCTCCGCCACCTCGCCGACCACCCGGCCGAAGCCGACCAGTTCGAAGGCCAGCGCCCGCTCCGCCGGCTCGGCCAGCGAGACGGCCGCTTCCGGCCGGGCCGCCACCCCGGCCCGCCGAAAGATCGACTGGATCCGGGAGTACGCGTACTGGAGGTAGGGCGCGGTGTTGCCGTCCAGGGACAGCATCCGCTCCCAGTCGAGCACGTAGTCCCGGTGCCGGTCGTTGGACAGGTCGGCGTACTTGATCGCGCCGATGCCGACCGCCCGGCCCACCTCGGCCGCCTCAGCCTCGCCCAGTTCCGGGTTCCGGTCCCGGGCCAGCGCGGTGGCCCTCGCGATCGCCTCCTCCAGCAGCCCGACCAGCTTCACCGACCCGCCGGCCCGGCTGCGCAGCATCCGCCCGTCCGACCCGAGGATCGAGCCGAACCCGACATGCTCGGCCCGGGCCGGCGGGGACAGCCAACCGGCCTGTGCGGCGACGGCGTACACCATCTCGAAGTGCCGCCGTTGCGGCAGCCCGACCACGTAGAGCAGTCGGGTCGCGCCCAGCGCGTCGGTCCGCTGCCGGATCGCCGCCAGGTCGGTCGCCGCGTACCCGTACCCGCCGTCGGACTTGCGGACGATCAGCGGCAGCGGCTCGCCGCCCCGGCCCACCGAGCCGGGCGGGAACACGCAGGCCGCCCCGTCGCTCTCGCGCAGCAGGCCGAGCCGACCCAGGTCCTCGACCACCGGGGCGAGCAGGTCGTTGTAGCTGCTCTCGCCGTGGAAGTCCCGCTCGGTGAGGGTCACGTCGAGCCTGTCGTACACGGTCAGGAAGTACCGCTCGGACTGCTCCACCAGCAGCCGCCACAGCCGCAGCGTCACCGGATCGCCGCCCTGCAGGGCCACCACCCGCAGCCGGGACCGCTCGGCGAACGCCTCGTCGGCGTCGAACTTCGCCCGAGCCGCCTTGTAGAACGAGTCCAGGTCCCCCATGGACAGCTCGTGTGCGGCCTCGGCCTCGCCCAGATCGGCCAGATGCTCGATCAGCATGCCGAAGGGCGTGCCCCAGTCGCCCAGGTGATTGGCCCGCAGCACCCGGTGCCCCAGCCACTCCAGCAGCCGGGCCGCCGCGTCGCCGATCACCGTCGAGCGCAGGTGCCCGACGTGCATCTCCTTCGCCACGTTCGGCGCCGAGTAGTCGATGACCACGGTCTCCGGCTCGGCGGCCACCGGCACACCCAGCCGCGGGTCGGTGGCGAGCGCGGACACCAGCCCGGCCAGGACCGCGTCGGCGACGGTCAGGTTGAGAAAGCCCGGCCCGGACACCTCGGCGACACTGCACACGTCGGCCAGGTCGGCGTACTGCAGCACCTCGGCGGCGACGTCGCGCGGCGGCCGGCCGAGCCGCCGGGCCAACGCCAGCGCCGCGTCGGACTGTAAGTCCGCGCGCGGAGACCGCCGCACGACCGGGTCGACCGGTACGCCGGCCACCGTCGCGAACGCCGGCGCCAGCCGGTCGGTCAGCAGCTTTTCCAGATCCATGGGTACGCCGATCTCGCTCGGATCCGCCGCTCGCGGATCACCGGAAGGGGATGCGGGCGGACCGAGGACGATCGGTGACGACCGGCGGCTCGATCCGCCGGTCGCAGGTGAGGGATGCTCAGCGCGGGCGGTCGCAGGACCGCCGGCGTCGCAGCGCGCCGAACAGGACGTCGGGGGACGCCGTCGGGGACGCGTACGAGCTGGACATGGCGTCAACCTAACCAGCGGACCCGTGGCCGTGCAACGCCATTGACGTCCGACCGGGCCGGCGTTGGTGACGGCGGTCACACCGATGCGGGACCCGATCACGAGGGGGTCGTCGTCTTACCTGATGTGAGACGAAGTCTGGACGCGGCCGACGAGCAGGAACTCGTACGTCGCGTGGCCCACGGTGACCGGCGGGCCTTCGACGAGCTCTACCGGCGCACCGCACCCTGGCTGGAGGTGCGGCTGCGGCGTCGGTGCGCCGACCCCGATGTGGTCGCCGACGTCCTCCAGGAGACCTACCTGACCCTCTGGCGGGCGGCCGGCAGCTTCGCCGGCGACCAGGTCAGCGGCAGCGCCGTCGGCTGGTTGTGGACCATCGCCGCGCACCGCCTGGTCGACGCGTTCCGGCGTCGCTCCCGGCAGGCCCGGACGCCGCAGGTACACCCGGTCGAGACGGTCGTGCCCGCCGCCGAGGACGAGGTGCTGGCCGGCCGGGTCGGGCAGGAACTCGAACAGGCCCTCGCCGTGCTGGCGCCCGAGGTCCGCGCGGTGCTGCGCGCCACCGTCCTCGACGGCTTCACCGTCCGCGAGACGTCCGTGCTGCTGGGCGTACCCGAGAACACCGTCAAGTCCCGGATCCGCCGCGCCCGGATCGTCCTGCGGGAGGCCCTGTCATGACCACGCATCCCACCCTGAATGACATCGACCGCTACGCCGACTTCGATCCCGGCCTCGACGAGGCGACCGTCTGGTCGATCGAGGTGCACCTGGAGAACTGCGCCGACTGCCGCGCCCGCCTGGCCGGCAGCACCACGGCCGAGTCGCGCGCCCTGGTCGCCGAGGTCGCGGCAGCCGTCGACCGTGGGATCGCCGCCGGCCCCGCCCCACGGTCCAGGGCCTTCTTCCGTACGCCGGTGCGGCAGCGCTGGTTCGTGGCGGCGCTGCTGCCGTGGGTCGCCATGACCGCCGGCGTGCTCGGCACCGCGGCCCTGCTCACGTACTTCCTGTCCGAGTTGCCGTCGATCGTGTTGCTGCTCGCGCCCCTGGCGCCGCTGCCCGGGGTCGCGGCTGCCTGGAGCAGACGCGCCGACCCGGCCTGGGAGCTGATCGTCGGCACCCCGTCGGCCGGTCTGACGATGCTGTTGCGCCGTACCGCAGTGGTGCTCGTCCTCGTCATCCCGGTGCTCGCCGCGTTCGCCGCCCTCGGCGCCAGCCGGGCGAACCCCGCGCTGATGCTCCTGCCGTGCCTGGCCTTCACCGCCGCCACGCTGCTGCTCGGCTCCCTCGTCGGCGTTCACCGCGCCGCGATCGGCCTGATGGTGGCCTGGGCCGCCGCCGTGGTCGCGCCCAGCCTCGCCACCGCCGAACTGCCGGTGCTCCTGGAACCGGCGGCCACCGGCGGGTGGGCCGTCGTCACTGTCGTGCTGGCCGCCCTGACCCTCCTGCGCGCCAACAGCTTCCGGCGCCTCACCTCGTTCTGAAAGGAACCACCATGCGAGCGGTGAGTACGGCCGAAACGGCCACCACCATCCACCCCTGGGCCATTCACGCCGAGGCGCTGAAGGTGCGGGCCGGCCGCCACCTGGCCGTCGACGGGCTCGACCTGAGCCTGGGCACCGGCGTGCACGGCCTCCTGGGGCGCAACGGCGCGGGCAAGACGACGTTGATGCGTGCCCTCGCCACCGTGCTCAAGCCGGCCGGAGGTCGGCTCACCCTGCTCGGCAGCTCGGTCGACGGCCGCGCCGACCTGCGCCAGGCCCGGCGCGCGCTGGGCTACCTGCCGCAGCACTTCGGCTACTACCCGCGGTTCACGGTGCGCGAGTTCGTGTCGTACCTGGCCTGGTTGAAGGAGATGCCGAAGCCCGACATCCCGGCGGCCACGCAGCGCGCGATCGACCGCGTGGGACTCAGCGCCAAGGCCGACGCCCGCCTCCGGACACTCTCCGGCGGGATGCTGCGCCGGGCCGGCGTCGCCCAGGCCATCGTCAACGACCCGCAGGTGCTGCTGCTGGACGAGCCGACCGTCGGCCTCGACCCCGAACAGCGCCTCGACCTGCGCGAGCTGCTGCGCGACCTGGGTACGGACGCCTGCGTACTGGTCTCCACCCACCTCGTCGAGGACGTGGTCGCCGCCTGCACCGAGGTCGTGCTGATCAACGAGGGTCGGCTGGTCTGGCAGGGCACGCCCGCCGCCCTGGCCACCCAGGGCGACGAACACCACCCGGGCGACAGCCCCGCCGAACGCGGCTACTCGGCCCTGCTCCGCCGCCACCACGCGGAGGCCGCCCGATGAGTGTCCTGAGGATCGAACTGCGGCGCTCCGCCGCGGCCGGCGCCGCCCTGCTCGCGTTGGCGGTCGGCGTCGCCGCCCTCTACATCGCCCCGGGGCGCTGGTCGGAGGGCTGGATGTCCCTCACGCTGACCGTGAAGGAGTACATGATCCTGCTGTGGCCGATCGCCCTGGCCGCCGGAGCGTGGCAGGGCCGCCGCGAGCACCGGGCCAAGGTCGGCGAACTGTTCGCCACCACACCCCGGTCCCGCATCCGCCGGATGCTGCCGGTCCTCGTCGCGATGGGATCCTCGGTCGGGCTCGCCTTCCTGCTCGTGGTCGCCGCGGGCGGCATGCGGATCGCGTCGACCGCCGCCTACTTCCCGCCGGACGTCGTCGCCATCACGCTGGTCGGCGCGCTCTGCCTCGTCGCGGCGGCCTGGCTCGGCCTGGGCATCGGGCGGCTGCTGCCCACTCTGGTGACCGCACCCGTGCTCGCCGTGGCAGGTGTGTTGCTGGTCTTCTTCACCGTGATCATGCGGCCCGACTGGATGGGCGCGATCCTGTCGCCCGCCTACGGCAGCACCCCGTTCTACCCGTTCCAGACCATCGACCCGCGGGTCACCGCCGTGCTCGCCCTCTTCATGGGCGGGCTCGCGCTGACCGGCGTACTCCTGCTGGTCGCCGGGGGCCGACGGGCCTCGGTGGCCGCCGTGCTGCCGGTGCTGCTCGGCTTCGGCGCCGCGGCGGCGATCGTCCCCCGCGACGACGCAGCCCTCGTCGCACCTGTCGACCCCGTCGCCCGCGAACTCGTCTGCACCGACGACGCGCCGAAGGTCTGCGTCACCCGCGTCCACGCGAACGTGCTGGACGCGCTGACCCCACTCGCCCGCCAGGGCATGTCCGTCCTCGCGAAAATGCCGAACGCCCCCACGCAGGCGCACGAGGACAGGCGGGCCTTATTCCTCGGGGACGCGCCCGCCCGCGACGCCGACATCGTCACGATCGACGTCCGGATCGACGACCACGGCGGCCTGGCCCACCCCGACGCCGTGGTCCCCGAGATGGTCTTCGGCCTGGGCACCGGGTACGGCAACGGGGAATGCGAGCGCAACGCCGCGGTCGAACGAGCAGCCGCCTACCACCTGCTCGGCCGCGAGCCGGTCTCCGACGTCGGCGTGATCCCCGAGATGATCGAGGAGGATCCGCAGCTCAACGCCGAGGCGGTCACCCTGTGGCAGGGCCTGCAGAAGCTACCGGCACCGGAGGCGATCGCCCGCGTGACGGCGGTCCGCGACGCGATCCTGGCCTGCCGGGACACCACCGGACTGCTGTCGCGATGACCCTCCACCTGCGCGCACGACGCGTACCCCTGGCACTGGCCGCGTCCGTCGGCGCCGCAGCGCTGATCTGGGCGCTGTGGCTGACCCTCTCGAAGGAGCGCGACGCCATCCTCCTGCTCGTCGTACTGACGGTCATGCTGATGGTGGCGGTCCTGTCGACCACGCTGGCCGCCCCGGACGAAGACCTGGAACGCACTGCCGCACTGCACTGGCCGTGGCGCCGAGCCGTGCACCTGCTGGCCGCTCTGGCGGTCGTACTCGTCGTGCTGCTCGCCACCCAACTAACCGGCGCCCGTTTCGGCCCCGCCGCGCTGGTGGTTCGCGACTCCGCCGGCCTGCTCGGCCTGACCGCCCTCTGCGCGGCGGTCGTAGGCGCGGCCCGCGCCTGGTTCCTTCCGATGGGGTGGGCGGTCGTCGCCGCGATGTTCCCCCAGCCGAGCACGTGGGGCGCGCTCGCCACCTGGCAGGGACAACCCCACACCAGCCGACCGGCGGCGGCGGTCGCAACCGTCCTGGCGGTCACCGGCCTGGTGACGTACGCGATGCGCGGAGCCGCCCGACGCGAGTGACTGGCCGTCCGCTACCGGTCGACGTAGTGGTACCGGCAGGCGATGATCTCGACGTCGTCCTTGGTGACCCGATACACCAGCCGGTGTTCGCGATCGATCCGGCGGGACCAGAAGCCGGACAGCTCTCCTCGAAGGGGTTCCGGCTTGCCGATGCCCTCGTATCCGTTGCGCATCACGTCCGCGATGAGATCGTTGATGCGTTTGACCAACTTGCGGTCGGTGTGGCTGAGGTACTGGTTCCAGGCCGTCGCGGTGAAGACCAGCCTCACGCGATGTCCCGGACGGTGGCCGGGTCGATCAGGTCCCGCTCGACCGCGTCGCCCTTCTCAAGCTCTGCCATCGAGCGGCGCAGGGCTGCGGCGTTGGCCGGGTTGCGAAGGAGGTACTCGGTCTCCTTCATCGACTCGTACTCCGCAAGTGGCACGATCACCACGGGCTCGTGTCCGGACCGGGTCACCACTACTTCCTCCGCGTCGTTGATGACGCTGTCGAGTTCGGCGGCCAGGTTCTGTCGAAGCTGGGTGAAGTTCACGGTCCGCATGACCACCTCCAGGGCAAGTACAGAAAACTGTACCTCGGGTGGAATGGTCGCGCCATGCACGTGCGTGGCCGGCTGCTGGTGTACTTAGCTGCTACAGGCCACGCGCACCAAGACGAGAGACCTGTCAAGGGCTGGCTGAGCTGCGGAAGAGTGGGCCGCCAGGGACTCGAACCCTGAACCCCTCTCGCCTGGCATCGACCATGTCCTATCGGAGAGATCGGTCGGCTGACCTCGGCGAAGCCTTCCGTTGCCTTACAGCGGTTGACGGCACTTGTTGGTGTCAGTTGTGCCCGCGTTGTGCCCGACGATCTTGCCGGCCGTCGCTAGTGCCGTGACCACGAACGTTCACGGTGTTGGGTGACACGCCGTCCGGCCTATCGGCCGGGCGGCGCCGCAGCGGTCAGGCTGTGGCGGTGGCGGATCTTGTACGCGTGCGGCGGCTGAGTGATCAGGAAGGTCAGCAGCTGCTCAGAATCACCCGCCGGGGAACCGGTTCACCGATCCGACTGCGACGGGCGATGGTCGTGCTCGCGTCTGCCGGCGGGAACACGGTGCCGGCGATCGCCCGCTTGGTCCAGGCCGACGAGGACACGATTCGGCAGGTCATCCACCGGTTCAACGAGATGGGGATGGCCAGCCTGGACCCTCAGTGGGCGGGTGGCCGTCCCCGCCAGATCAGTCCTGACGAGGAACAGTTCATCGTCGAGACGGCCAACACCCGCCCCGAGAAACTGGGGCGACCGTTCACCCGCTGGAGCATCCGCAAGCTCGCCGATCACCTGCGCGTTCATTCCACCCGCCGGGTCGGGATCGAGCGGGAACGGCTCTGTACGTCTTCAAGGCGGCCCGAGACGGGCCGCACGCGCCGCCGCCTGGGCGCGAGTCCGTCGCTTCGCTGGCGCTCCGACTCCGGCCACGCAGAACGCCCGGCGGCTGGCGCGGAGAGCGGGATGCCCGGGGGCCGCCGCTGACGGTGGTGCCGAGGGTGGTTGGTGTTCGTGGGCCGGCAGCCGGCCGGGCACCGCGCCCGATCGGCGCGGCGCAGGGAAGGGCACGCCGGGTCCGCTACGGCGGTTCGCGGCGGCGGGCCGGTCGCGGTTACCGCGCCTCCGGCGGGGGCGCAACGACTCCGAGATGGCCGGGGGTCCGCCGGCGGGTCGCGGTCCATGGGTGGTTGCGCAGGGCCCATCCCGCCAGCCGTCGACCCGGGCGAGCCGAGCAGCCCGCCGCCCAGCCCGCCAGCGTCCCGTACGTGCGTCAAGGTCCGCTTGACGTGGCGGACCGGGCGGTGGCCCGCTCCCCAGGAGGGCGGGTCGGCGGCAGACGGGATGGCGAGGTGTAGGCATTTGATCGAGTATTTACGAAGATGGGGAATCTGCATCGGTGGTGGTTTGACGTGCAATCCCCCACGCATCGGAGAAAAGGACCGCTCGCGTTATGCCAACTGCTAGGAAAAAGGTAGTCATAAGAATTGAGGCGACAATCAAATAGTGGTTGCTGCCGGGCAGGAAAAAGAGCCGGACGTTGGCGTATATAGCGAATGCGATAGAGCCAAGGCCGATTACTACAGCGTAGACGGAGAAGACGGCGGAAGCGGTCCTTGTCAACCATTTCGAATCAAGTATGCCGTCCAGCGGGCCGGACGACATCCAGGAGTCACCCGCAACCGGCAAGGCGTATAGGCCAGTGCTGTACAAGGTTGGGTATCTTCTGGCGATGACCCAACCCAAAGCGTCGGACAGCATTTGAGCTTCGAATCGAGAGACTACGACGTTGTTAAAAAAATAAGCGGCAAGCGTTGGCAGAAAGAGCGTGGCGACGAATAGGTTTTCTATCTTAACACCCAAAACGGAAACCTCTGATACCATACCACGCGCCAGAAGCTCGAAGGCGCAAACCACCAGCACTAAGGAAAAGCTGTGCCTCCCCACCTTCTTCTCATGGCTAAGCTTATTGTCACGCATCGCCGAGACAAAAAACAGGAACGATTCCTCGCTCATGTTTGTCTTCGAGAAAGCCGTAGCGACTTTCTCGGAGGTTGGCAGTAGAGGTCTGATCCTACTTCGCACGCGCTGGTATACCGCCAATTGACTAAGCTCTCATTCTTGCCGACAATTCAGTAATGAGTACATAGTATTAGGTGGTTGCAACAATGCGAGGTGGGTAATGACCCTTCGCTCAGCGGGAATATTCTCGGGATCGGGTGATCTCATGGGATGAGAGTGGGGAACCGTGTGAGCATCGAAGAGATCATCGGGCACAGATTCGGCACAACCGACGCACAAAGCTTGTGCGAAACGCCGAGAGACATCAAGGGTTCCGAACTAGGCCACAGCGAGAGCGAACCCGACGTCAGCTCGGGCTAAGGCTTCGCACCTCGTCCAAGTACGACAGAGCCTCCGGCTCGTTCGGGTACCGCTCCTGCATTAGCGTCGCCAACTCCCAGGAGCACATCAAGAGAGACGGCATCGACTTGCGGTCACCCTCCAGCGCCCGACGCAACTTGCCGCCTGTCGCCGAGTCGAGCCCACGCCTTGGCACGCTGGCCGGCGAGCTGCAGGGCGGCACTGCTGTTGGCCGCGATCGACTCGCCAGCCTCCGCCGCCGCTACGACACCTCGATAGTCGCCCTGCGTCAGCGCGTACCAGGCTCGCATCTCGTAAGCCCATCCGGAGACAGCGGTGTTTCCCGCCTCCTCGCCGAGCGTCAATGCCGCCTTGCGCGTTCCCTCAGCAATGCGGCGTAGCCCCATGTCGTACTCGACGCAGCCAACGAGCAACGCGACCCATCCTGCAAGGGTCAGCACCTCCTGGTGCTGAGCGAGCGTAAGCCGGCGATCCATCAGCGCAGTGATCCGACGCAACCAAGCTCGCCCCTCGACGCGGAGCTGATCGGACGACATGTACGGGTACTCGCTGCAAAGCCGGTCGGCGGTGATGCGCAGCGCTTCCAACGTTGCGTTCGATAGGTCAGAGGTCCGCAGGCGAGCACGGTCACCACCGCGACCAACCTACGCAGCAACATCCTGGGCACGGACAGACTCGACTTCTCGCAGGACGCGTCAAGCTACCAGCGCGAGCGACTTCAGCCGTCGTACGCTCCTGGTCGACCTCGACCTGCCCGCCGCACCTGGCCAAGTTTGCTGAAATGACCGAAGCGCCCGGAGGATCCCGGGCGCTTCGTCCGAGTCTGCTGCCTCCCGGGCCGAGGGTTCAGATGGCCGGGACGAACCAGAGGCTGTCGCTCAGGCCGTTGGAGTTTGGCACGACGATGTCGTCCCGCCCGTCCCCGGTGAATTCGTCCACCACGGGTGCGCCGGGGATACCGGGCGTCGCCAAGGTGGCCGGAGTCTGGAAGGTGCCATCCCCGTTACCGAGCACCACCAGCACGCCGTAATAGCCACCGCCGAACGCGAGATCCGCGCTGCCGTCGCCATCGAAGTCGCCGCTGGCGGCGGTCCGCTCACCTTGCCCGAAGATGAGCGCGCGCTCGTTGGTGAAGGTGCCGTCGCCGTTGCCCGCGAGGTAAAGGGCGTCGCCCCACTCGGATCCCGGTACGAGCGCGTCGACCCGACCGTCGGTGTTGAAGTCGGCGAGCACGGCCGGGCTGCGGGGATTCGGTAGTTCGTGCCACACCCCGGGTGCGAAGGTGCCGTCGCCCGCGTTCAACCAGGTCACCAACCGGCCGTAGCCTTGGCCGGTCGCCACCAGGTCGGTGTGGCCGTCCCCGTTGAGGTCCGCCCCGGCCAGCCCGTTGTTGGCAGTCGGCTCGGCCGCTAGAGTCGCCCCCGGTGTGAACCGGCCCCGTCCGTCATTGCGCAGCACCTGGACCTGTTCTCGCCCGGCGAGGGTCAGCGCCAGGTCGATGTCCCGGTCGCCGTCGAGGTCAGCCGAGACCAGGTTCCGGGGGATGCTGTTCGGGGCCAGGTCGATCACCCGAGGCGCCCGGAACCGGCCGTTGCCTCGACCGAGGGCGACCACCACCTGATCGAGCTCGATGTCGACGATCGTGGCGACCAGGTCCCGCCGGCCGTCACCGTCGACGTCGGCGAGCGCGACCGAGTGGGGCGCGCCTCCAAGGGCCACCACGGTCCCGGTCCGGAAGCCGGTCGCCCCCCGGCTGAGCAGGATCGAGATCCGGTCCGCGTCCGTGTGCGCGACCGCCAGGTCGGGCCGCGCGTCGCCGTCGAGGTCGCCGGTGGCCATGGCGCCCGGGACGGCGCCCGTCGCCACGTCGACCAGCGGGCCGAAGTTGGCGGTCCCGGCGGTGGCGGCGGTCGGGGTGACGGCCGTCAGCAGGGCGACGACCAGAGCGGGCACCCCGAGGGTACGAATTCGCATACGTGATCCTCCCGTGTAGACCGGGCCGGTCCGTCCCCGACCTGGGCAGGGGCCAGCCTCGCGCACGGTGGGATAAGGCCGGGTTAAGCCTGTGCTAACGCCCACAACGAGGCCCGGTCGGATGGAGTCCCGCACACGGTCTCTCCTGTGGAGCGGCTGACGGGAACCGAACCAGCATTGTCAGCTTGAGAAGCGTGGCGGCGCTCAAGCGGCTCGGCAAGGCGCTCGACCGCTGAGCCTACTGCTGCACTTCGCTGCTCTACCGGCCCCGATCATGGCAACAGCGGCCCCGGACGGGACCGCGGGACTGCGGAGGAGTGGGCCGCCAGGGACTCCAACCTTGAACCTATGGATTGCCGGCGAGCCGGCCTTCTGCGGTGTGGTTCGAGGTCATCCGGGCTGCTGGGGTGCTTCGCGGCTTGGTTCGGCTGGCACGGTTGCTGTACTTCGCTGCTGTACTGCTGGCATCAGACGAGGCGCTGGATGCGGACCTTGGGGCGTCCGTTCCTGAGGTGGCCATGCTTGTGCTGGCGGACCTGCTCGTCCCAGATCTCCTGGTCGTAGTCCGGGTTTGGCGGGATCCACTTGTGGGAGCCGTCGCTGTAGTGGAACTTCTCGTCGCCGGGTCGCAGGATGCTCATCGAATCCAGCCGAGGAAGCGGTGGTGTAGGAGGCCGGCGCGGACGTGGGCCAGGTCCTGGGCTGCGTCGACGAGCTGGGCAGCCAGGTAGAGGGCGAGTGACACGGAGGCCTCGTCGTACTCCGCTCGCATCTCTCGACGGCGGGTGTGGCAGGGCCAGTCGGCATCGCAGCCGCCGCAGGTCCAGGCCGGCGTGATCGGGAGGTGGTTCGTCACTTCGGCTCCCCCCGCTCGGCCGGCGGTTCCGATGACGGAGCGGATAGCCAGCTGCCCTCTGAGGGCCAGTGACCCCGGTTGATCGGGATTCGATGCCTCGTATGGCAGGGCAACTCGCCCCCGCATCGGCAGACCTTCCGCCATCGCTGCCATGACCAGACCGGCCGGTGCCGCCTTGCCAGGGTTAGCGCGACGGCCACTAAGTACTCCTCGTACGACACGCGAGGCACCGGGTCTCCCCTCGGGCGTTCTTCGATCTCACGGGCAGGTGGAGCCGGTCGCCGACTGTTGTCCCAGCTCATATCACTGTAACGATGTAGGACTGTAGATACAATAAGATGTAGAACTGTTGGCCACGTAGCGTCACATTCGTGATCGACCCCAGCGCGGATCGCGCCGTGTTCCGGCAGCTCGCAGACCTTCTGCGAGACCGGATCGCGTCTGGTGACCTTGCGCCCGGTGCCTCGCTTCCCAGCGAGCTGCGGCTGGCTCAGGAGTACGGGCTGAGCCGCACGAGCGTCCGACAGGCTGTAGCGCTACTCCGGTCGGAAGGGCTCGTGATCGTGGAACCACCGCGCGGAACGTTCGTCCGCGCCGACGAGCCGACCGAAACGGTGACCCTCCTCAAGGGCGACACCGCTACCGCTCGGATGCCCACCCCCGCCGAACGGCGCGAGCTGGAGATCGGTGAGGGCATCCCGGTCATCGTGATTTTCCGGGCCGACGGCTCACGCGAGGTGTATGCCGCCGTCCGGATCCGCGTTGGTCGCTGACCCCTGCCGCAGCCGTTAGCGACCCCCGTTGGGGGGGGATGCGGTCCCAAGTTGTCGACCGCTGCCAACCGGTGCCAGCCCGCGTCGACGAGCAGGTACCGGGCGGTCGTCAGTTCACGTTCGGTGGCGGCCCGCATCAGCGCTCACGCTGCCTTCTCGCTGCCTCGCTCGGAGTTGCCATCGACTGCTACAACTGGTGCGGAACCTGGACCTTGAGCGCTAGGAACTCGGGATGATCGTGCTCATCACCGCAATCGTCGGCGTCTTGGGCGTAGTCGGATCGTTGCTCTTCAGTGGCTGGCAGACGCGACAGCTGATCGAGCAGAGCAAGCTACAGAACGCGGTAGCCGGCACCACGGGTGTTCAACAGCCCATGGAACTGCTGCACGGAGTACTACGCATGCTGTTCGAAGAGCCGTCGCTCCGCCCGTACCTGTACGAACGCAAAGTTTGCCCGCCGGAGGGGGACGAGCGCGCGCGGGTCCTGACCGTTGCGGAGATGTTCGGCGATGTCTTGGAGGTTGGCTTGCACAGCACGACAACCATCGCTTCAACCGACGCGCAGGAAGACTGGTTGGACTATTCGCGCTTCTTGCTCGGGCACAGCCCCACGCTCGTCGAGGTCGTGAGTACACACCCCAGGTGGTATCCAGCTCTAGCCGCCATGCTTACGGAGCCTGCGCTTCTCGGCGCCGCCGAGGCACCCGTGCCCTCTCAAGGTCAACCGAGCACCTGATTCAAGCTGACCAGGACCCTCGGCCTCCTGCTTACAAGGCGCTTTCGGCGAGAGTCGTAGCGTCCGCTGACGTCCACCAGTTTCGGGCCGGAGGCAACATCCGTCCGCGCTAGTCCGTTCTCGGCCGCCACCGTTGATGTCAGCGGCTGATGTCAGGTCGCCGTTGCTGTCGGCTCGCCGCCCAAGGAGGGTGACCCTGCCCCAAGGCACATCCGGCGGACCGACTCATACGCTGGGTGACAAGAATGGAGCCACTGACGGCGGCATCCGGGTCAGCCCAAAGCGCTTCCGCCCAAACGCTGCAAGCGCTGCGTCTGCCGCTGCAACCCGGGCTTGCATGCGTGTCGCCATCAGGTCCTCGTCGAACCCGCGATACCAGGAGTGCACCTTGACTGCGCGCTCCGCAGCGGCCATCGCGATTAGCGCTGATGTGCCTACATAAATCGGATCGGGCTCCCACGATGCCAACCGCCCCTCGACATGGGCGCTGTCCGCCAACCGCCAAGGCATGCCGTGGGCTACGCCGGACAGCATGTGGTAGACCGCCGGTAGGTCCGCGAACCGGGCCTGGATCAGGTCCGTCGCCTTCACCGCGATCGGCGCTTCCGGGCCTGCCGCTACCACCCGGACGCCCTTGACATCCCGCTTGCCCATCACGAGCTCAATCCGGGCTCGCTGGATTAGCTCAATCAGTCGATCCCTTTCCTGGGTGACTGCAGCGGCCGGTGACGCCATGACCGCGTTTCTTGGAACCACGGCTGCGGCGTTCCGAGCCGCGGTCGCGTCCGCGATCAGGTGTGCGACTCCGCGAGCAAACCGGGCCTCGAAGACCTGTCCCCGGTCGAGTATGTACATCAGCATCGCCGCAGATTCGACCGCAGCCCGCGCCACGGTCTCGTGTGCGTAGATCGGCACCCCCGCCTGCGGCTGCGCCAGTAGCACCGCGACCGCTCGTACATGGTCGGCAACGTTCACCGTCAGATGCAGGCAGTTTATGCCCACCTTGCTCCACAGCGTCTGGCGATCCGCGCTACGCACCGATGCCAGCAGGCGGGCATGATCCCTGGCCGCCACCGTGCCCGGCCCAGCCACACTGTCCATGTACCTGCCCAGGGCCTTCCGCATGTCGTCGGCCTGGTCCTCGCAGAGTTGGTGCGCTCGATGAAGGAAGTCGACAGAAGGGTCAGAAGGCATCAAAGCGCCTCGCTCATGATCGTGCCTACAGGCGCAGTGGACAGGAATACGTGATTCTTGCCCGGATCGGTCGCCTGCGCATCCACCTTCTTGAGCAGGAGCTGAGCCGGGGAACGCCTCGCTTACAAGAGGAACATGCCGCCGGCGCGCCACCCCGGATGCCTGGAAGTGGCCGATACCCGTCCATCTCGCTTGCCTGCGCTACTTCCGTCTGAGCTCTGTGCATCACGTCCGCACACGTCCGGCAACAGCCGCACGCTCGGAGCTTCGTCCGTGCCAGCACTCGTCAGCGTGCCGCGGTCCGCCGCCGCTCCGGAGAGCATCCCCGACACGGAAGTCAGGCAGGCGGTTGGTCCACTGCTGTACTTCGCTGCTGTACCGGCCCCGAACATGGCAACAGCGGCCCCGGACGGGACCGCTGACCTGCGGAGGAGTGGGCCGCCAGGGACTCGAACCCTGAACCTATGGATTAAAAGTCCACAGCTCTGCCATTGAGCTAGCGGCCCGCGCGCTCAGGTTACCTGACAGTCAGCGTGGCTGACCCTCGGCTTCCAGCCGGCCGTCGATGCCTGGCGAGCTTAGGTGATCAACACCAGGTCGGCGAGGTGGCGGTATCCGGGGCGGTGGATACCGCCGTTTCGGGGAGGTGGAGTGGATCATGCCGACCTCACGCAGCCGTAGCCGCACCCAGCTGCGCCGCTTTCCGCACGTGCGCTTCGACTACCTGGGTACCGACGTGCTCACCGAGGCGGACGCGGTGGGCTGGATCTGCCCGCGTTGCCTGGCGGCCACCCTCGGTCGCCGGGGCAAGGAGAAGCACGGCTGGGTCCGCGACTCGCCGCGCCCTTGATCGACTCGGATTCAGGGAAGTCGGGCTGTCCCGCCCCCGCCGTTACCCCGAGATGCAGGAAGCCGAGTCCACGGGCGCGGCGCGCGGCGGCGGTTGACCGGCTGCTGGACGGGTACGGGGTCGGGCATGCGGATCGTGGTGGTGGGGGCGAGTGGCAACGTCGGTACGGCGGTGCTGCGGCGGCTGCGCCGGGAGCGCGGCGTGGAGCTGGCCGGGGTGGTCCGGCGGTTGCCCGGCCCGGATGCCGGTACGCCGTACGAGCAGGTGGAATGGCACTCCTGCGACATCGGTGCGCCGGGCGCGGTGGGCCAGCTCGCCGAGGTGTTCGCGGGAGCGGACGCGGTGGTGCACCTGGCCTGGCAGATCCAACCCAGTCACGACCGGCGGGTGCTGCGCCGGACGAACGTCGACGGCAGTCGGGCGGTGTTCGAGGCGGTGGCGCGGGCCGGGGTGCCCGCTCTGGTGTACGCCTCGTCGGTCGGCACGTACGCGCCCGGCCCGAAGGATCACCCGATCAGCGAGCGGTGGCCGGCCACCGGAGTCCCCGGCTCGTCGTACAGCGAGCACAAGGCCGAGGTCGAGGCGCTGCTGGACGGACTGGAGCGGGAGCACCCGACGCTGCGGGTGGTTCGCCTGCGGCCCGGTCTGATCTTCCAGCGGGACGCCGGTACGGAGATCACCCGCTATTTTCTCGGCCCGTTGGCGCCGGTACGACTGCTGCGCTTCGGCCGGATACCGCTGGTGCCGACCAACCGGCGGCTGCGGATGCAGGCGGTCCACGCCGACGATGTGGCTGACGCGTACGCCAGGGCGGTTCTGGGTGATGCGCGCGGCGCGTTCAACGTCGCCGCGGACCCGGTGCTGACCCCGGAGCTGGTGGCTCGGCACTTCCACGGCTGGACGGTGCCGGTCGCCGCTCCGGTGCTGCGGGTGGCGGCGGCGCTGACCTGGCGGGCGCGGTTGCAGCCGGTCGACGCGGGCTGGGTCGAGTTGGGCCTGAACGCGCCACTGATGTCCAGCGAGCGGGCCGAGACCGAGCTGGGTTGGGTACCCAAGATCGACGCTTTGACCGCGCTCAAGGAGCTGTTCGTCGGCATGGCCGGCGGCGACCACACGGCCAGCCCGCCGCTCTCCGCGGCGCGCACCCTGCCCGGCCGCCCCGCCGGCCTCCTGCACGCCCACCCGCCAGGCGAGAAGAACCCCTACTGACGCGGTGATCAAGAGCTTTGGGTCAGAAAACCCGGCCTCGGTGACCCGAACCTCTTGATCACCTGCGGCAGGCCGCCAGGCGGCGGGCACCACAAAAACGGCGGTCAGGCGGGCTTGGGGCCGATGACCTCGGGGTTGCGGGCGCCCAGGAAGAAGATGCCGCGGTAGCCGGGGGTCTCGAACTTGCCGCTCGGGTTGCGGCGCAGCGGGGAGTTTTCGATCTTCATCGTGCCGGTGCGGTTGTTGCTGACGAAGAAGATCGCGCCGCCGCCCTCGTTGGCCTTGTTGTTCTCGATGACGGTGCCGGCGATCCGTACGGTGAACTCGTTGCCGTCGCAGTAGATCGCGCCGCCGCTGCCGCCGCCGGGCGTGCCGGACTTGGCCGGGTTGGCGCCGCTGCCGATCGCCTCGTTGTTCCTGAGCAGGCTGTTGAGCACCACCCACGACACGCCGATGCTGCTCAGCGCCCCTCCGTTCGAGCAGGAACCGCCGTCGAAGGTGCTGCTCACGACGTACACCGGCTTGTTCTCGTACTGGCTCAGCACCCGGACGGCGGCGCCGCCCAGGTCCGGGCCGGTACGGTCGCAGCGGTTGTGGACGAAGCGCGAGTTGACCACCTTGAGCCGCCCGCCGCGGACGAAGATCGCGCCCCCGCCGCCGCCCTCCGTCTTGTCGCCGGTGGAGTTGCCGTCGGCGAAGGTCAGGTTCTGCACGGTGAGCTGCGGGTGGTCCTGGTTCTGGCAGTGCGAGGTGGTGAAGCCCTGGGCCTCGTCGCAGGTGTTCATGTAGAGGATGCGGCGCTGCCCCTGGCCGCTCAGCGTCACCCTGCCGCCGCCGTCGAGCACGATCTTCGGCCCGTTGGCGTTGCGGATTTTCGCGGTGGCGGCCATCTTGATCGTCACCGGGGCCGGTCCACAGTTGAACGTGATGACGCCGCCGGCGGCCACGGCCTTCACCACCGCCGCCGAGGTGCAGCTCGCCGGGGTGCCGGTGCCGATGGTGCGGGTCGGCTTCGACGTGTCCACCGCGCGCGCCTCGGTCGGCACGGTGGCGTGGCCGTTCGGGTTGCCGGCGGCGAGCGCCTTGGCGGCCGGGGTGGTCGGCTTCGGGCTCGTGCTGGCCCCGGGGCCACCGAGACCGTCCCGGCCCGCCGGTGCGACACCCTGGTCGCCCGTCGAGAGGGCGTCCGGCGTGGCCTCCGGGGTGGCCGACGCGCCGGCCGGAGCCGGATCGGTGGACCCGCAGGCGGGCAGGGTCGCGGTGGCGACACCGAGGACGAGCAGAGCGGCAAGCGACGTCATGCGCACCCCGGTGATGCTAGGAGCCCCGACGGCGTCACGACGAATCCGCCGTGCCGGTTTAATGCGCCGCTAAGCAATGCCGCTCGCCGGCGGTCGACTCACGCAGCCCTTCGCGCTCACGCGTGGGAGAGCGCGAAGGCCGTCAGGAAGCCGGCGACCGTGATGAGGCCGACCAGCAGGTGGGCGTTCTCGAACGCCTCCGGGACCATCGTGTCGGTGATCATGGCGAGGATCGCCCCGCCGGCCAGCGCGGTGATGGCGGCCAGCACCTCCGGCGGTGCGCCGCCCAGCAGGGTGTTGCCGAGCAGCGCCGCCACACCGCTGATCAGCGCGATCCCGGTCCACAGCAGGAAGACGTACCGCCGGGTGCGGCCCGCCTGGCGCATGCCGGCCGCGCTGGACAGCCCCTCCGGGACGTTGCTGAGGAACACCGCCGCCACGGTGACCAGGCTGACCGCGCCGCCGGCGAGCAGGCTGGCGCCGATCACGACCGATTCCGGTACGCCGTCCAGCAGCGCCCCGACCGCGATCGCCGACCCCGAACCGGGCTGCTCACCCTCGGAGGGCTGCTGGTCGCCCGAGCGCTTCCGGTTCCGCGCGCCGTGTCGGGCGAGGCCCACATTCGCCAGGGTGTAGACGATCGCGCCACCGGCCGCGCCGAGCACGGTGGGCAGCATCCCGCCCTGCTCGTGGGCCACCTGGATCAGCTCGTACGAGACGGCGGAGAGCAGCACCCCCGCGCCGAACGCCATGATCGACGCGGTGATCCGCTGCGGCACCCGGACGAAGAAGCCGACCGCCGCCCCGATCAGCAGGGCCGACCCGGCCAGCAATCCCCATCCACCCGCCTGCAACCACTCCGGCATTCCGGGGACCGTACCCGCTGGACCGAGGTCGGCAAACCGCGCTCAGAAGTCGGCGAAGAGGTACGGCACCCGGCGCCCGAAGATGTCGCGCAGCTCGGTGGCGGCGTCTGCCGGCACGTCGCCCAGCCCTCGCAACGGCAGCTCGGCCGGGTCCAGCACCCCGTACGCCAGGGCGGACAGCCCGGCCGCGGTCAGCGTGGCCGTCGGCGTGCGGCCGCTGTCGTCGGAGACCAGTTCCAGCGCGCCGGTCGTACCGTCGAGCAGATGGGTGCCGGCCAGCCACCGGTCCCCGGTCAGTTCGACCCGGACCCGGCCCGGGCCGGAGGGCAGCCCGTGCAGCGCGTCCAGCGACAGCAGCCGGGCCATCGGGGCGGACGAGCCCGGCCGGCCCACCCGCGCCTCGACGTGCACGTCCAGGTCGGTCAGCCACAGCTCCGGCAACTCGTCGGGCGGGACCTGGACGGTGACGCGCTCGACCTGGTCGACGTGCCGAGCAAAGAACTGCAGCAGCAGCGTACGGGCGAGGGGGTCGGCGACCAGCAGCTCGTTGCCGATCAGCGTGCCGCCGTGGTCGTCGATCCGGTACGTGACAGCGCCGGTGACCTCACCGGCCACCCGGGCGGTGACCAGCCAGTACTCGTCCCGGTCACGCAGGCCGGCCGCCCGGTGGTCCGGGAACACCGAGAACCCGTGCCGGGTCTGCAGGCAGCGCTCGGTGAACGCCCGCCAGGCGGGATAACCGGCGGCGATCCGCTCCCAGCCCACCTCGCCGGGCAGCTCGGCGCGGACGAGTGGGCCCAGGTCGGCCGGGGAGAAGGCGACCGTACGCGGCTTGGGCAGCCCGACGTAGCCGAACCGGGCGTAGAAGCTGGGCCGGAACGGGTAGAGCGCGCTGAGCACGTGCCCCTCGTCGCGCATCTCGTCGAGGAGCTGGTGCAGCAGCCTGCGGACGTGCCCCTGCCGGCGGGCCAGCGGATGGGTGGCCACCCCGGCGACACCGGCCATCGGCAGTACCACGCCGCGCAGGTTCTGCCGCATGCCGATGGCCGAGACGGCGGCCAGGGTGGTGCCGTCCTCCTCGACGATCAGCGTCCGGTTGCCCTGGTTGTAGGGCAGGTAGTCGCGGAACTCCTCCACCCGGGCGGCACTGAGCGGCGATGCCTCGAAGGCGTACGCGGCCAGCGGGAAACTCGTCGTGAGACGTTCGTCGGCGGTCACCCGTCGGATGGTCATCCGCCCATCTCAACCCGCCGCGCAGGTCGCAGCAACTGGATTGGCCCGATCCGCGCGGGCCACCGGCAGGCCACGCGCGGGTCAGCGGGTCGTGACGTCGGAGACGACGACTGTGACGTTGTCCGGGGCGCCGGCGTGGTGGGCGAGCTTCACCAACTGCTCACCGCACTGCTGCCGGTCGGCGTACATGCCCAGCGTCGTCGCGATGGCCTCGTCCTCGACGTAGTCGGAGAGCCCGTCGCTGCACAGCAGCAACCGGTCGCCGGGGACCACAGTGAGCACGCCGACGGCCGGCGGGGTGTCGGCGCCCTGCACGGCCCGGGTCACCAGGGACCGCTGCGGGTGGTGCCGGGCCTGCTCGGGGGAGAGCGTGCCCTGGTCGACAAGCGCCTGCACGAACGTGTCGTCCCGGGTGAGCTGGGTCAGCTCCCCGTCGCGCAGCAGGTAGCAGCGGGAGTCGCCGACCTGGGCCAGCACCAGCGTCTCCCCGGCCAGCAGCGCGGCGGTGAGCGTGGTGCCCATCCCCTCGCGGGCCGGGTCGACGGTGATCGCGGCGTGGATGCGCTGGTTGGCGGTGCTGACCACGGCACGGAGGGCGTCGGCGGCCCCGTCCGGGTCGGTGGGCGGGGCCAGCTCGTCCAGGATCCGGATCACGATCTCGCTCGCCACCTCGCCCGCGGGCAGCCCGCCCATGCCGTCGGCGACGGCGATCAGGCGGTCACCGGCGAGGGCGGAGTCCTCGTTGTTGGTGCGGACCAGGCCGATGTCGTTGAGGATGACCGAGCGGAGGATCAGCGTCATGGTGTCAGCTTGCCAAGAACACCCTGCCTTCGTCTCTACGCACTACTGCGTAGGGTTGAGAAATGATGCCGGTGTCCATGGTCGGACGCGCCGGCGAGCTCGCCGAGCTCGACCGGGCATGGTCCGCCGTGGCGGCCGTACGCCGCTCGGCGCCTGCCGTCGCGGTGCTCACCGGAGCGGCGGGGGTGGGCAAGAGTCTGCTGGTCGCGGCCGCTGTGGACGCCTTCGCGCCGCGTCCCGCGCTGGTTCTCTCCGGTGCCGCCCGGGTGCACGGCCCGGCCCCGTACGACTGGCTGGCGGCGGTGCTCACCGGTCGGGACACCAGCCGGCTCGGCCTGCCGTCGGACGCGCTGGCCTGGCTGGCCCAGCAGCCCACCGCGCCCCGCGAGCGGTACGCCCCGGGCACCCTGCTCCGCCTCGCCGTGCGGACCGTCCAGCTGCTGGTCGGCGCCGGCCCGGCCGTGCTGGTCGTGGACGACCTGCACGCGCTCGACCCGGCCAGCGTCAACCTGGTCGGGGAGTTGGCCACCGTCGCCGACCTGCCCGCCCTGCTCGTGGTGGCCAGCCGACCGCCGGCCGAGGCGGTGGCGCCGGACCTCACCCGCCGCGCGCTGGCCCGGCTCAGCGGCGTGCGCGGCGCCGTCCGCCAACATCTTGGCCCGCTGCGCCCGGCCGAGGTCGCCGAGGTGCTGACCCAGGTGTACGCGGGCAGCACCCCGTCCGGTCGGCTGGTCACCTCCCTCTGGCGCTGCACCGGCGGCAACCCGTACGCGCTTACCGAACTGCTGGCCGCACACGCGTCGGAGGGACCGGAGGCGTTGCTGCGGCGGCTGCCCGGCCCGCGTCCGCCACGTCAGCCGACCGCGCCGCGCGCTCCGGCGTCGGCGGCCGATGCGGTCGTCGACGTGCCGCTCGACCCGGAGTTGACCGCCCGCGAGGTCGAGGTGCTGGGCTGCCTGGTCGCCGGGATGTCCAACAAGCAGGTGGCGAAGGCGCTCGGCATCTCGGTGCGGACGGTCACCGTGCACGTGTCGAACCTGCTGCGCAAGACCGGCTCGGTGTCGCGTACCGAGGTGGCGCTCTGGGCGGTCCGGCACCGGCTGCCGGTGCCCGCCCCGGTGGACTGAGTCGGGTTCAGCGGCGCGGGTAGCGCAACAGCAGGCTCGCGGCGACCTCGTCGTCGCCCACCGCCGCATAGCTGTGCGGCACGTCGGAGACCCAGCGCAGGTGCCCGCCGGCCGGGGCGGTCAGCGGCGCGTCGGCCGGGCCGGCCCGCAGCACGCCGGCGAAGACGGTGACGTGTTCGGTGACGCCCGGTTGATGGGCGGGGGAGATCTGCACGACGCCGGGTGCGACGCGCATCCGGTACAGCTCGTAGGTCGCGTCGGTGTCGTCGAACACCTCCAGCAGGGTGGCGGTGACCGCGGCGCCGTGCACGGTGGGCTCGGCGGCCGGCTCGGCAAGCAGCGCGGTGAGCGGCACGCCGAGCTGCGCGGTGACCCCCCAGAGCGTCTCCAGTGTCGGGTTGCGGGTGCCGTTCTCCAGGCCGGAGAGGGTGGCCTTTCCGACGCCGGCGAGCCGCGCCAGTGTGGACAGCGAGATCCCCCGCTCCTCCCGCAGGGCACGGACCCGTCGGCCGACGACGGCGGGATCCACGTCGAGGCCCGGACGGCGGGCTGGTGGTGGGTGCGGCACCCGGCTATCGTGCTACACGCTGTCGTTCCGTAAACGGAACGCTTGGGGAGGTCGGGATGGCGGGACGGGCGCAACCGGTGCTGGCCGGCGTCGTGACCGCGCTGGTGGGCTTCGCCAGCTCGTTCACCGTCGTGCTGGCCGGGCTCCGCGCGGCGGGCGCGTCGGACGCGCAGGCGGCCTCCGGCCTGCTGGCTCTCTGCGTGGCGTGCGGGCTCGCCGCCGCCTGGCTGGGCTGGCGGCACCGGATCCCGATGAGTGTGGCCTGGTCGACGCCGGGCGCGGCGCTGCTGGTGGCGACCGGGCCGCCGACCGGCGGTTGGCCGGTGGCGGTGGGCGCCTTCCTCGTCTCCGGGGCGCTGATCGTCGCGGCCGGGCTCTTCCCGCCGCTGGGCCGGGCGGTCGCCGCGATCCCCAAGCCGGTGGCCGGCGCGATGCTCGCCGGTGTGCTGCTGCCCCTGTGCGCCGCCCCGGTCCGCGCGCTCGTCGAGCTGCCCCGGGTGGCCGGCCCGGTGGTGCTCGGCTGGCTGCTGCTGCACCGGTTCGCCCGCCGCTGGGCCGTGCCCGGCGCGCTGCTGGTGGCGGTGGTGGCGATCGCGCTGACCGCGCCGCCGGCCGGGCTGAGCGGTGCCACGCTGACCCCGTCGCTCGCCCTGACCGTGCCCGCCTGGAACGCGTCCGCGCTGGTCGGGCTCGCCCTCCCGCTGTTTCTGGTCACGATGGCGGCGCAGAACGTGCCAGGCATGGCGGTGCTGGTCGGCTACGGCTACCGGCCGCCGTTCGGGGCGGCGCTGCGGGCCACGGGTCTGGCCAGCCTGCTGGCCGCCCCGGCCGGCGGGCACGCGGTGAACCTCGCGGCGATCACCGCCGCGCTGGCCGCCGGCCCCGACGCCCACCCGGACCCGGAGCGCCGGTGGGTCGCCTCGGTCACCGCCGGGCTCGGGCTGGCCCTGCTCGGGCTGGGCGCCGGCGTGGCCACGGCCCTGGTCGCGGTCGCGCCGCCGATCCTCATCGAGGCGGTCGCCGGTCTGGCCCTGCTGGGTGCGCTCGCCACCGCGCTCGCCGCGGCGGTGACCGACCCGGCGACCAGGGAGGCCGCCGTGGTCACCTTCGTGGTGACCGCCTCCGGGGTGACGCTGATCGGCGTGGGCGGCGCGTTCTGGGGGCTGGTCGCCGGCTGCCTCATGCTGCTGCTCTTCCACCGCCGCCAACCCGCGCCGCCCGCCGCGCTCCCCGTGCCCTCGGCGGAGAGATCAACACCAGTTCAGGGGAGTGACGCCATCCCCGCCGACCGGACACCGCAACATCACTGACCCGGCGGTCACTCCTCGGGCGGCAGGTCGGCCACGCCGACAGTGAGGCGTACCCGGCCCTGCGCGACGGCGGCGATCCGGTCGGCCGGCACGTAGACGGCACCGACGGCCGAGTCGGTGGACACCTTCAGGTAGCCGGTGTGCAGCAGCCGCGCCGCCAGGTCGGCCGGAACGTCCGGCTCGTCGACAGCCGTCGCCTCGATCAGCTCGTCCAGGCTGCTGCCCGGGTCGGCGGTCGGTGTCTGCACGGTCACCGCGTTGGGGTCGCCCCGCTGGACGAGGTCCACGGTCCCGACCTCGGTGCCGGCGGAGTCGATCACCGACATCCCGGTGGTGATCCGCGAGATGGTCGCCTGCTGCTCGTCCTGCTGGTCCATCCCTCAGCGGTTCCCGGGGTCGTGCGCGGCTAAACGCCGTCGGCCTGCTGGTGGCCGGCGCGGAGGCGAGAGGTCCGGAGAGCGGTATACCTCAGAGGAATATTCATACCTCAGAGTCATAACCGTCGAAGGCAATACCGCCTCCAAGGCTCTGCGACGATGGCGGGCGACAGACCGGGATACGAGCGCTCCACCGCGCACCTGCGCCACCCGCGCACCGCGCACAGCCCGCCCATTCAGCTGTTCGGGAGCGTCCAGCTGCCCGGTGGGCGCGGGGACAGTTCCCGCCAGGTGTCCGGGCCGTCGAGCAGCGCCCGGACGGTCTCCTCGGCCTCGTCCGCGCTGCCGTACTCGTAGAAACGGGAGATGCCCTCAGCGCCGCCGGCCCGCTGCTCGACGTGCCACCGGTCGGCGTCCACCCGCAGGAAGACGTCCCGCCGGGCCAGTCGCCCCCACTTCCCGTTCCACCAGTGCTTTCGCTGCTCCATGGCGGGACTCTATCGAACACACGTACGAGAAGGTGCGGCCCCTGCGGGAATCCCACAGGGGCCGATGTGCATCCGCTCGGATCAGCGCTGCGTCGGCGGCTCGGTGCGGCGGCCCAGCACGTCGTCCAGCGCCCCGCGCTGCTGGCCGGGGGTCGTGTGGCCGGCGGAGACCAGCGCGTCCCGGATCTCGGTGAGCAGCTTGACCTCCTCGCTGGGCGCGGAGGGCGGCGGCTCCTCGCCCCGCTTGCGCCGCTCAGCCAGCTTGTTCATCGGGTAGACCACGAAGAAGTAGAGCACCGCCGCGGTGAGCAGGAACGTGATCAGGGCGTTGATGAACGCGGCCCAGTCGAAGACCTGGCCGTTGAGCTTCCACGTCCCGGCCGACAGGCCAGTGCCCCCGCCGATCGCCTTGATCAGCGGTTCGAGGAACGATTTGGTGAGTTGGGTGACCACGCCCGTGAACGCGGCGCCGATGACGACACCGACCGCCAGGTCGACGACGTTGCCGCGCATGATGAAATCTTTGAAGCCCTTGAGCATCCGTACTCCCGAGGTGTCCGGTTTTCCGTCCGGCACAACCTATGCCCCGGGGGCGGGCTCCAGAAAAGCGCCGGCTTCGATCGCCGCCCGGCCCGCGTCGCCGGCCCGGATCGCCTCGACCAGCCGGGTGTGGTCGACGTAGCGCTCGGGCGTGAGCGCGCCTCCCATCGCCTGGGCGACGGTGCTGCGCAGGGCCGCGCCGACCGAGGCGTACAGCTCGGCGAGCATGGTGTTGTGCGCGGCGGCGACCACCGCGACGTGCAGGGCCGCGTCGGCCTCGACGAACGCGTCGACCCGGCCGCCGCGCCAGGCCGCCTCGCGCTCGGCGAGCGCGCCGTCGAGGGCCGCCAGGTCCTCCGGTGTACGCCTCAGCGCGGCGAGCCGGGCGGCCTCCACCTCGAACGCGCGCCGGACCTCGATGACCTCGGTCATCCGGTCGTCGCCGAGTCGGCGGGCCACCACCGGCGCCAGCTCGTCGGTGGACACCACGTACGTGCCGGAGCCCTGCCGGCACTCCAGCACCCCGGCGTGCACGAGGGCGCGGACGGCCTCGCGGACCGTGTTGCGCCCGACACCCAGCGCGGCGACCAGCTGTGGCTCGGTGGGGATGCGCCCGCCGATCGGCCACTCGCCGCCCAGGATCCGGGCCCGGAGCTGCTCGATGGTCTGCCGGACGCGGTGCCCGCGGGGCGGCACGGCGGGCTGGCCGCGGGGCGGCGCTGGCGGCGCGGTGGGGGAATCGACCGACGGTGGCACTGGTTACATCACCGGCCCTAAATTCATCCCATGATTGTAGGTTAGAGGTCATGACCCCGCCACCCACCGCCGCTCCGGCCCCGCCCGCTCCCGCCGCCGTCGACATCCGCCCGACGCGCGACCCCGGGGGCCGGCGGACGCACCCGGCGACCGGTGGCGCGCTCGTGCTGGTCGGGATGCTGCTGGTCGCGCTGAACCTGCGTGCCGTGGTCACCAGCCTCGGCGCCCTGCTCGACGAGGTCCGCGACGGGCTGGGTCTCTCCGGCGTCACCGCCGGTCTGGTCACCACCCTGCCGACCATCGCGTTCGCCGGCCTGGGCGCGCTCACCCCGTGGCTGGTCCGCCGGGTGGCACCGGCCCGGGTGCTGGTGGTCGCCATGCTCGCCCTCGCCGTTGGCCAGGTGCTGCGGGTCGCCACCGACTCGGCCTTGATCTTCGTGCTCACCAGCGCGCTGGCGCTGTCCGGCATCGCGGTCGCCAACATCCTGCTGCCGATGCTGGTCAAGCAGCACTTCCCGCACCGCACCGGCCTGGTCACCGGGGCGTACACCATGACGTTGACGGTGGGCACCACGGTGGCCGCCGCCTCCGCGGTGCCGATCGCGCACGCCTTCGGGTCCTGGCGGGCCGGGCTCGGCGTCTGGGCCGCGATGGCCGCGGTGGCCGTACTCCCGTGGGTGCCGCTGGCGCTGCGGACCCGGGCGGGCGCGCGGCGGGCGACCCTGACGGCGGCCGTCGCCACGCCGGCGCGGGTCCGGCCGGCGCGGACCCGGCTCGGTTGGGCGATGGCCGTCTACTTCGGGGCGCAGTCGCTCAGCGGGTACGCGATCATGGGCTGGCTGGCCCAACTCTTCCGCGACGCCGGTTACCATCCGGAGTCGGCCGGGCTGCTGCTCGCCGGGGTGACCGCGCTCGGCGTGCCGATCGCGTTGCTGATGCCCACCCTGGCCGGTCGGCTGGGCAGCCTGCGTCCGCTGGTGCTCGGGTTGACCACCGCTTCCGCGCTGGCCTACCTGGGGTTGGCGCTCGCACCGCACGGCGCCGCGCTGCTCTGGGTCGCCTTCCTGGCGATCGGCCAGGGCGCGTTCCCGATGATCCTGACCGCCATCGGCCTACGCGCCCGCACCGCCGAGGGGACCGTCGCGCTCTCCGGGTTCGCGCAGAGCACCGGGTACGTGATCGCCGCCCTCGGCCCGCTGCTGGTCGGCATCCTCTACGAGGCCACCGGCGGCTGGACCGCGCCGATCGGGTTCCTGCTGGTCGCACTCGCCGTGCAGACGACTGCGGGCATGGCGATCGCTCGTCCCCGGTACGTCGAGGACGAGTAGGTCGCGACAGCGATCAGGAGGACGCCGGGGTGGGTTCGCCGGCGACGGCCTCATCCACCGTCGGGTAGGTGTGCAGCACCTCGACGAGCCCGCTCACCTCGAGGATGCGCAGCACCCCGCGCTGCGGAGCGGCCAACCGCACCACACCGCCGGCCTCGTCACAGCTGTTCTTGGCGCGAACGAACACCGACAGACCGGTCGAGTCGCAGAACGAGACGTCCGCCAGGTCGAACACCAGCCGGTTACGGCCCTTGTCGAGCAGGTCGGTGATCTGATCCTGCAACTGCGGTGCGGTTGCCATGTCCAGCTCGCCCGCGACTGACACGACGACCACGTCGCCGCGTTGTTCCGTGTGCACCGTCAGGGACATTCGCCAGACCTCCTGTTATCGGGGGAACGGTATCCCACGACCGTGATCCGACGCAGGACGGGAGCCGGCATCCGGTGGCCATCATCATTCCATTGCTACGGAGCAAGTAGTTGCGCGGACCCCGGTGATAGAGTCCGGCCGGTCCAGGTCGAGGGGGGTTTTCACGATGGCGTTGAACGCCGAGGAAAGTGGTCGGCTCGCCGCGCTGCTGGGCGGGCATGCCGAGCAGGTCACGCAGCGGTGGACCGACATCGTTGCCAGCTCGCTGCGGGGTCGGCTGAGTCACGCCGAGCTGCGCCGGCAGGTCGAGGACCTGCACCGTGCCATCGTCGGCACCGGTGAGCAGGGCACGATCGACCTGTCCGCCGAGCACGCCGCGGAACTGCGCGCCACGCTGTCCGAGCTGTCCCGGGGCAGGGCCCGGCAGGGCTTCTCCGCCACCGAGACGACGATCAGCGTCTTCGCGCTCAAGGACGTGCTGGCCGACCTGGTGCAGGAGTCCGGCGGCGCCAACGCGCTGCACGACTACGTCGCCTTCTCCAAGCTGGTCGACGAGCTGGGCCTGTTCACCTTCGAGAGCTTCGTGCGCACCCGCGAGAGCCTGATCGCCGACCAGGCCGAGCAGCTGCTTGAACTCTCCACCCCGGTGGTCAAGCTCTGGGAGGGCGTGGTCGCCGTCCCGCTGGTCGGCACCCTGGACTCGGCCCGCGCCCAGGTGGTCATGGAGCGGCTGCTGCAGACCCTGGTCGACACCGGCTCCCCGTACGCGATCATCGACATCACCGGCGTCCCGGCCGTGGACACCCAGGTCGCCCAGCACATCCTGAAGACCGTGGTGGCCGCCCGGCTGATGGGCGCCGACTGCATCATCTCCGGCATCCGTCCGCAGATCGCGCAGACCATCGTGGCGCTCGGCATCGAGTTCGGCGACATCGCCACCAAGGCGAGCCTGGCCGACGCGCTGCGGCACGTGCTGCGGCTCAACGGGGTGGAGACCGCCCGTCGCCAGCCACGCCGGGGCGTCTGATGGAGCGCGTGCCGATCCTCAAGATCGGTGACATCCTGCTCGTCTCGATCCAGCTGGACATGTCCGACCAGACGGCGGTCCAGCTCCAGGACGACCTCGCCGAGCGGATCGTGGCCACCGGCTGCCACGGCGTCATCATCGACATCACGGCGCTGGACATCGTCGACTCGTTCGTCGGGCGGATGCTCTCCACCATCGCGTCGATCTCCAAGGTGCTCGACGCCGAGACGGTGGTGGTCGGTATGCGACCCGCCGTCGCCATCACCCTTGTCGAACTGGGGCTGTCGCTGAACGGCATCCGTACCGCGCTGAACGTCGAGCGCGGCATGGAGCTGATCGCGGCGGCCCGCGCCGACGAGCTCGACCTGCAGCTCGACGACGATCCGGACGCCGAGACGGCCACGCCGTGACCGCGGGCGTCGACCTGGGCCAGCCGCAGGCGCAGTCGGTCCGCAGCGATGAGGACGTGGTCCGCGTCCGGCAACTGGTCCGCACGGTGGCGGTCGCCGTCAAGCTGTCGCTCGTCGACCAGACCAAGGTGGTCACCGCGGCGAGCGAGCTGGCCCGCAACACCCTGGTGTACGGCGGCGGCGGCACCGTGGAGGTGACGATCGTGGACAACGGTCGTCGCAAGGGCGTCCGGATCATCTTCGCCGACTCCGGCCCCGGCATCGCCGACCTCAACCTGGCCCTGACCGACGGCTACACCACCGGCGGCGGCCTCGGCCTCGGGCTCAGTGGGTCCCGGCGACTGGTCGACGAGTTCGAGATCGAGACGTCGGCGGAGGCCGGCACGCGCATCACGGTGACCAAGTGGTCGCGGTGAACGGGGACCCGGTCACCGACAGCGGCATCTGGTTCCGGGTGGAGGCCGGCAGCACCGCCAGCGCCGTACGACGGGCCGCGGAACGCCTCGGCGAGCAGATCGAGATGGGTGCGGCGCGCATCGCCGACCTGGCCATCGTCGCCGCCGAGTTGACCAGCAACCTCGTCAAGCACGCCGACAACGGTGTCCTGCTGCTCCGGCCGGTCCGCCGCGCCGGGCAGGCCGGCGTGGAGCTGGTGGCCATCGACTCCGGGCCCGGCATGGCCGACCTCGCCGTCTCGTCCCGCGACGGGCACTCCACCACCGGCACGCTCGGCATCGGCCTGGGCGCCATCGTCCGGCAGGCGAGCTGGTTCGACGGGTACTCCCTGCCCGGCCGGGGCACCGTCCTCGCCGTGCAGGTCTGGCCGGCCGAACCGGCCCACCCGTCCTGGGCCGGTGCCCTCACCCGGCCCCTTACCGGCGAGACGGTCAGCGGCGACGGGTACGCCGTCCGGATCGCCGACGGCCGGCACCAGGTGCTGGTCAGCGACGGGCTGGGGCACGGGCCGCTGGCCGCCGCCGCCACCGAGGCGGCGCTCGCGGCCTTCCGCGACGCCCCGGCCAGCCCACCGGCAGCGGTGGTCAGTCACCTGCATCGGAGCATGTCGCACACCCGCGGCGCCGCGCTCGCGGTCGCCGAGCTGGCGGCCGGCGTGCTGCACTACGCCGGGCTGGGCAACATCAGCGGCGTGATCGTCGAGGGCGACGGCCAGCGCCGGGGGCTGGTGTCGCTGCCCGGCATCGCCGGGCACCAGCGTCCGACGGTCCGGGGCTACGACTACCCGTTCGGACCGGGCGCCCGGCTGGTGATGCACAGCGACGGCGTGGCCGACCGTTGGCGGTTGACCGACTACCCGGGCCTCGCCGAACGATCCCCGCTGGTGATGGCGGCGACCCTGCTGCGCGACGCCGGCGTCCGACGCGACGACGCCTGCGTTCTGGTCGCGAGGTCGTGGGCATGAGCGCGGAGCCGGCCGCGCCGCCGCTGCTGCAGATGGCGCTGCGGGTCGAGCAGGACATCTTCGTCATCCGCCAGCGTGGCCGCGAGGTGGCCAACGTGGTGGGCCTCGAACGCCAGGACCAGGTCCGGATCGCCACCGCGCTCAGCGAGGTCGCCCGGGACCTGCTGCGTACGACCGGCGGCGCGGACGTCACGTTCCACATCGACGCGGGATCCGACGGCCGGTTCCACCTCCGCGCCGACCTGGCCCCGGTGGCCCCGCTGCCCGACGGCCGGTACGAGCCGCAGTCGGGTGCGGTCTCCCGACTGGTCGACACACTGAGCGTGTCGACCGTCGAGGGGGTTACGGTCGTACGGATGTCCCGAAGAGTCCCGGCCAACGCGCCGACACCAACTCCGGAGCGGCTTGCCGAGTTCCGTGCGGAACTCGGCCGCACCGCCCCGGCCAGCGCGCTGGATGAGCTGACCGTGCAGAACGGCCAGCTCATCGCGGCACTCGACGAGGTACGCAGCCAGCGCGACGAGCTGGCCGTGCTGAACGAGGAGCTGGCCGAGACCAACCGCGGCGTGCTGGCGCTCTACAACCAGCTCACCGAGGAGTTGGAGGAGACCAACCGGGGGGTGGTCGCTCTCTACGCCGAGCTGGACGAGAAGTCGGCCCAACTGCGCGCCGCGAGCGAGTCGAAGAGCCGCTTCCTGGCCAACGTGAGCCACGAGCTGCGCGCCCCGGTCACCGCGATCATCGGGTTGGGGCGTCTGCTCGCCGACTCCGCCTCCGACCCGCTCACCGCCGAACAGGCCCGCCAGGTGGGCCTCATCCGCTCCTCGGCGGAGGACCTGCTCGGGCTGGTCAACGAACTGCTGGATCTCGCCAAGGCGGAGTCGGGCCGTATCGAGCCGGACTGGGCGGACGTGGATCTGCGCCCGGTCTTCGGCCAACTGCGCGGCACCATGCGGGCGCTGGCCACCCGGCCGGAGGTGGAGCTCACCGTGGAGGAGCCGACCGCTCCGGCCGTGCTCCGCACCGACGAGGTGCTGCTCGGCCAGGTGCTGCGCAACCTGCTGCACAACGGGTTGAAGTTCACCGAGCGCGGCGAGGTGCGCCTGCGCGTCCGGCAACGCGACGACCGGTGGAACTTCGAGGTCAGTGACACCGGCCCGGGCATCGCGCCCGAGATGCACGATCGGATCTTCGAGGAGTTCTACCAGGTGCCGGGGGCGACCCGGGTCGGCGGCACCGGCCTCGGCCTGCCGTACGCCCGGCGGCTGGTGACCCTGCTCGGGGGCACGCTGGAGCTGGCCAGCGAGCCGGGCCGGGGCAGCACATTCACTGTCTCCCTGCCCACAGGCGGAGCGTGACGGTGGACGGCGGCCCGGCGACCGTCCTGGTGGTCGATGACAGTCGGACCAAGCGTTACCTGCTGGTCAGTTGGCTGACCCGGGCCGGGTACACCGTCCTCGAAGCGGAGAGCGGCACCGAGGCGCTGGCCCGCGTCGAGACGGACCGGATCGACCTGGTGGTGCTCGACGTCCGGCTGCCCGACCTGAGCGGCTACGAGGTGTGCGAGCGGATCAAGGCGGCACACCCGGTGATGCCGGTGATCCACGTCTCCGCGCACGCGGTGGACGTCGCCGACCGCGCCCAGGGGCTGACCCGGGGAGCGGACGCGTACCTGGCCGAACCGATCGAGCCCGAGGAGCTGATCGCCACCACCCGGGCGGTCCTGCGGTACTACCAGGCCCGCAAGCGTGCCGAGCTGCTCGCCGAGCGGCTGCTCGTCCTCGCCGACACCACAGTCGCGGTGCACGCCGCGTCGACCTTCGCACGGCTGCTGGAGGTCGCGGCGGAGGGGGCCGCGCAGATCTTCAAGAGCCCTGCCGCCGTGATCGCGGAGACGTTCGACGGTGACTGCATCGCCGGCATCTGCGCCGGCCCCGGCGCCGAGGCCGCCATCGTGCCCTGGGTCGTCGACGACACCGGGGTCCCCACGGGCGCCACGGTCAAGGTGGAGGCCCCGGCGAACTGGGCGCTGCTGACCTGGCCGGCGGACGACTCGGTGACCGTGGCCGCGGCTCGACTGCGCGAGGACCGGGCACCGCTGTACGTGGTGGTCCCCACCGCCACCCAGACCGCCCGAACGCCGGTGCTCGTGCAGCTCGCGCAGGCCGTGGCGGCGGCGGTCGAGGCTCAGCGCTCCTTCGACGAGGAGCACCGCATCGCCGTCACCCTCCAGCGCAGCCTGCTCCCGCGCAGCCTGCCCACGGTGGCCGGACTTGACTTCGCGGTGCGCTACGAGCCCGCCAGCGCGCAGACCGAGGTGGGCGGCGACTTCTACGAGCTGGTGATGCTCGACGGGCACCTCCTGCTGGCGATCGGCGACGTGGCCGGCCACTCGCTGCACGCGGCCACCGTGATGGCCGAGCTGCGGCACGCGGTGCGGGCGTACGCGGTCGAGGGGCACCAACCCGGCGAGATCCTGCACCGGGTCAACGAGCTGATGCGGACCCTGCTGCCGAACGAACTGGCCACGCTCTGCGTCCTGCTGCTGCACCCGCCGACCGGGCGGGTCCGGCTGGCCAGCGCCGGTCACCTGCCCCCGCTGCTGCACCAGAACGGCAAGGTCGAGTTCGTGCAGCACTCGGCGCCGCTGCTCGGCGTCCGCGCGCCCCGACCGGCCGACCTGGAGTTCGTCCTGCCGGCCGGTGCCACGCTGGTGTTCTACACCGACGGGTTGATCGAGCGCCGGGACGCCACCATCGACGAAGGGCTGGCCGCACTCGCCGCAGTGGCCGCCATCGTGGACGACAACCTGGACGAGTTTTGCGCCCGCCTGCTGGTGGAACTGGCCCCATCGAAGATCCAGGACGACGTCGCCGTGGTCGTCCTGCGCCGTCGCTGAGCACGGCGGCACCCGCGGGGCTGCTCGGTGGTCGCTGCTCGGGCGGTCGCGCGTGCGGCTCAGTGCACCGAGCGGGCGTATGCGGCTGGTGACACTCCGGCGACGGCGGTGAAGTCGCGGACCAGGTGGGCCTGGTCGCTGTAGCCGAGGGTGGCGGCGAGGCCCGCCCAGTCGAGCGGAGCCCCGGCGGCCCGCTCGACGGCCTCCTGGAGGCGGTAGCGGCGGATCACCCACTTCGGACCGACCCCCACGCACTCGGTGAAGAGCCGCTGTAGCCGGCGGACCGGAACCCCGTGCCGCGCGGCGAACTCGTCGACGCGCAGCACCGTCCGGTCGGCCCGGATGGACTCGGCCAGCCGGACGGCCTCCGCTGCGGCCGGGTCCGGGTCGGGCGCCCACGCGGTGAGCGCCGCGTCGAGCGCGCGACAGCGGTCGCTGTCGCTGCCCGCGCAGACGGGATGGGCGGGACGGGTCAGCCGGCCGGCGGGCAGTGGCAGTCGACGTCCGGTCAACTCGGCCACCGACCGACGCCAGAACGGGTGGAAGCCACCGGGGCGGAACTGGATCCCGCAGACCCGGCCGGTGCCGGTGAGCGTGATCCGGAACAGGTCGCGGCCCACCCCGGCCACCTCGCCGGCCTCCGCCGCGTCGCCGTCGCGGTCACTCGCACCGTCGCTGCGGAACACCACGTTCACCGCCGGGTGCGGCACGACCCGTTGCTCGAACGGCGCGCTCAACGTCCAGTCGATCAACCAGTAGTGCTCGACCCACTCGCGCAGCGGTTCGGCCGGCAGGTGCCGCCGGAAGCGGACCTCGCGCAGCAACCGCGCCGGGTCGAGAATGCCCCGGCTGTCGCCGCGCGGTCGCTGTCGCATTTCTTCAAGACCACCCTCATACGCTGGCCGTATGGCCACTCAGACTAGCGATCTGCTGGCGGCTGCCGCGCCGCGAACCGTCGACGTGGTACGCGGCATCGCCGACGACCAGCTCGACCTGCCCACTCCGTGCCGCGACTACGTGGTCCGTGATCTGCTCAACCACCTGTTCGAGGTGGTGGTGAACTTCCAGGAGCTGGCCGAGAAGAGGCCGGTGGAGTGGGCCGAGAAACCCGACCACCTGGACGACGGCTGGCGGGACCGGTTCGCGGTCGAGACCGACCGCCTGATCGCCGCCTGGTCGGACCCGTCCACGCTGGAGGGCGTCTCGCCGGGCATGGGGCTGCCGCAGACCGTCGTCGGCGGCATGGCCCTGCTGGACCTGATCGTGCACGGTTGGGATCTCGCCGTGGCGACCGGCCAGCCCTACCAGCCCGCCCCGGAGGCGGTGACCGAGCTGCACGCCCTGGTCGAGCGGCTGGGCCCGACCGCTCGCAAGATGGGCGTCTTCGCCGACCCCACCCCAACCCCACCCACATCCACGCCGGCCGTCACCACGCCCGACCTGGACCACCTCCTGACCCAGACCGGCCGAACCCCCACCTGGCCCCAAACCCCCTAACCCCACCCACCCCACCCCACCCCCACCCCCACCCTTCGCCCCGGTGATCAAGAGGTTTGCGTCATCAGCGGGGCGAAATCTGACCCAAACCTCTTGATCACCGGCGATCAGGGTGGTTGGGGAGGGGGTGGGTGGGTGGTTGACTTGGGTATTCGCTGGGTGAATAGTGGGCCGGGTGTCCACGCCGCATGTGCTGCTCGGGTTGCTCGCTGGGGGCAGCCGGCACGGGTATGAGCTCAAGCGTGCGCATGACCAGCGGTTGCCGCGGGCTCGGCCGTTGGCCTTCGGGCAGGTCTACGCCACCCTCGGCCGCCTGGAACGGGACGGTCTGGTGGCCACCGCGGGTCAGGACCGCGCCTCCGGGCCGGACCGCACGACGTACGCGCTGACCGACGAGGGCCGGTCCACGCTGGATCACTGGCTGTCCACGGTGGAGCCGCCGATGCCGTACGTGGCCAGCACGCTCTTCGCCAAGGTCGTGGTGGCGCTGCTGGTCGCCGACGTCGACCGGGCGCGGTCGTACCTGGTGGCCCAGCGCGCCGCGCACACCGCACGGCTGCGGGAGCTGACGGCGGTCAAGACCGACCCGGCCGCCACCCTCAACGACGTGGTCGCGGCTGACTTCGCGATCGCCCATCTCGACGCGGACCTGCGGTGGCTGCAGACCACCCTGGGCCGGGTCGCCGACTGGCACCGGGAGGTGCACGCGTGACGCAACTCCAGGCTCGCGGCGTGGTTCGGGCGTACGGTCCGACGCCCGCCCTGCGCGGTGTGACGCTCGACGTGGCCGAGGGCGAGATCGTCGCGGTCACCGGTCCGAGTGGCTGCGGCAAGTCGACCCTGCTGCACTGCCTGGCCGGGATCCTCCGGCCCGACGCGGGCGAGGTCACCTGGCGCGGCCACCGGATCGACACCTGGTCGGAGGCGGCCCGGTCCCGGCTGCGGCGCACCGAGTTCGGCGTGCTGTTCCAGTTCGGGCAGCTGGTCGCCGAGCTGACCGCGGCCGAGAACGTGGCCCTGCCCCTGCTCCTCGCCGGCACGGGGCGGCGAGAGGCACGGACGGCGGCCCTCACCTGGCTGGAACGGTTCGGGGTGGCCGACCTGGCCGACCTCCGGCCGGGTGAGATGTCCGGCGGTCAGCAGCAGCGGTGCGCCACGGCTCGGGCGCTGGTCACCGAGCCGCGGGTGCTCTTCGCCGATGAGCCGACCGGCGCGCTGGACACGCTCACCGGCGAGCAGGTGCTCACCCAGCTGGTTCGGCTCGCCCGCGAGCAAGGCACGTCCGTCGTGCTGGTCACGCACGAGCCCCGGATCGCCGCGTACGCCGATCGGGAGATCGTGCTGCGCGACGGCCTGGTGGACCACACCGGCCTGGGGCTCGACGTGCCGTTGGCGGGTGGCGCCCGGTGAGGCCGGCGACGCTGGTGCGGCTCGCGCTCGCCGGCAACCGGACGGACACGGCGCGGGTGGTGCTGACCGCGCTCAGTGCCCTGTTGGCGACGCTGGCCGGGCTGGCGGCGCTCACCGTGCTGGCCATCCAGAAACCGCCCGGCGACGCGCGGGCGGAGTCCGAGCAGTACCGCAACGCGCTGCTGAGTGAGCCGGGACTGCGCGGGGGGACGGCCTTCGCGCTGCTGATGTTGGCCGTCCCGGTGCTGGCGCTGGCCGGCCAGTGTGCCCGGCTCGGGGCGCCGGCCCGGGACCGGCGCCTCGCCGCGCTCCGGCTGGCCGGCGCCACGCCCGGTCAGGTCACCCGCCTGGCGGTGCTGGAGACCGGCCTGGCCAGCCTGCTCGGCACCCTCGCCGGGCTGGGCGTCTACCTGGCCGGCCGTGAGCTGCTGCACCGCCCGGACGAGCAGGGTCGGCTGGCCCTGCCCACCGACGTGCTGCCGTCGGTCGGCGCGCTGGTCGCGGTGGTGCTGGGTCTGCCGGTGATCGCGGCGCTGGCCACCGCCCTGATGCTGCGCACGGTCACGACCAGCCCGCTCGGGGTCAGTCGCAAGGCCGCCCGCGAGCGGGGTCCGCGCCCCTGGGCCGGGCTGCTGATCGGCCTGGGTCTGGCCACCTTCGTCGTCGTACGCCCGGTGGTGTACCAACTCGACGGGAACGACGCGGTGCTGGGCTGGCTGGTGCCGCTGTTGTTCCTGGTGGGTGGGCTCACCGCGATGATCGGGGTGGTCGTCGGCACCGGCTGGATCTCGCACACCTGCGGACGGTTGCTGCACCGGCACGCCCGCGGCGCGTCGGCGCTGCTCGCGGCGGGCCGGCTGATGGCCGACCCGTGGGCGGGCAGCCGGACGTTCGCCGCGTTGCTGGCCGCCGTGATCTTCGGTGCCGGCGCGGCGGCGCAGCGCGCCTACTTCGTCGCGCAGGACGAGGTGGAACGGGAGCAGAACCGGCTCGCCGGGGTGGACGCGGGCACCAACCCCTTCTACCTGTCGACGATGGATCTGGTCGACGCCGCGGTGGCCGTGGCGGTGCTGATCGCGGCGGGCGGCCTGATCGTCGCGCTGGTCGAGGGGATCGTCGCCCGCCGACGGGCCTACGCGGCGCTGGTCGCCACCGGCGTGCCCCGCAGCACGCTCAGCGCATCGGTGGCCTGGCAGGCGCTCACCCCGGCCGTGCCGGCGATCCTGCTGGCGCTCACCGTGGGCTTGCTGCTCGGCCGAGGGCTCTTCCAGAGCATCACCACGAGCGGGTCGTCGATCGAGGTCTGCGACGCCACGGCGGCGCTCTGCGACGATCCGGCCACCCGCAGCCAGTACACACGGATCGTGCAGACCGCCGGGGTGGAGAAAGCGATCGCCGTACCCCTGGAACAGCTGGCCTGGCTCGGCGCCGGCGCTCTGGCGGCGGTGCTGGTGACGGTCGGCGTCGGCCTGCTCTTCCTCAGGGTGAGCACGGCGGTGGACGAGCTGCGGACGGCCTGACCGACGAGGTGGGGTCGGCCGTCGGTCGGTCAGGTCGGGGCGTGGAACAGGCCAGCGGACCAGGAGATCAGCAGGCCGACGGCGGCGGAGCAGCAGCAGACGACCAGGGCGGCGGCCACCACCCCCAGGATCATCCACGCGGACATCCGGCGGGCCGCTCCCGGGTTGTCCGCATCGGCCTCGTCGCTCACTCCGGGAAGTCTAGGCGCGCATGATCGCGCAATTTTCCTGGATGTGGTGGCCTCGACGGCAGAGTGAGGCCACCACGTCCGAGATCAAAGCGTCAGGCGCGACCGAGGCGGTCCAGGATCCAGGCGTTGATGAACGCCTCCTCGCGCCAGGCGTCATAGCGACCGCTCGGGCCACCGTGCCCGGCACCCATCTCGGTCTTGAGCAGGTAGTCGCCCTGCGGTGCGGTCGCCCGCAGCCGCGCGATCCACTTCGCCGGCTCGGAGTAGAGCACCCGCGTGTCGTTGAGGCTGGTCACCGCGAGGATCGCCGGGTAGTCCACCGCCGCGACGTTCTCGTACGGCGTGTACGACTTCATGTACGCGTAGACCTCGGGGTCGTCGAGGGGGTTGCCCCACTCCTCCCACTCGGTGACGGTGAGTGGCAGCGACGGGTCGAGGATCGAGGTGAGCGCGTCCACGAACGGCACCTGCGCCACGATCCCCGCGAACGCGTCCGGGGCGAGGTTGGCGACCGCGCCCATCAGCAGCCCACCGGCCGAGGCGCCCCGGGCGACCAGCCGGTCGCTGGCCGTCCAGCCGGCCTTGACGAGGTGCCGGGCGCAGGCGACGAAGTCGGTGAAGGTGTTCTTCTTGGCCAGCATCTTGCCCTGGTCGTACCAGCGCCGGCCCAGCTCGCCACCGCCGCGGATGTGCGCCACCGCGAAGACCACGCCCCGGTCCAGCAGGGACAGGCGGGCCACCGAGAACCACGGGTCCATGCTGGCCTCGTAGGAGCCGTAGCCGTACAGCTCGCACGGTGCCGAGCCGTCCCGGGGCGTACCGACCCGACAGACCAGCGAGATCGGCACCCGCGTGCCGTCGTCGGCGAGCGCCCAGTCGCGGTGCTGCTCGTACTCGGCCGGGTCGTACGGCCGCCCGTCCGGCCCGGGCAGCACGGGCTTCTGCTTGCGCAGCACCATCTGCCGGGTGACCAGGTCGAAGTCGTACACCGAGTCGGGGGTGACCAGCGAGGAGTAGCGCAGCCGGATCTGCCCGGTGCGGTACTCCGGGTTGGCGTCCAACCCCACGCTGTAGAGCGGCTCGGGGAAGTCGATGTCGTACGAGTCGTCGCTGCCGACCGGCAGCACCCGCAGGCCGGTGAGCCCGTCGGTGCGCAGCGACACCACCAGGTGGTTCGCGAACGCGTCGACCGCCTCCAGGCGGGTGCCGGGGGTGTGCTCGATCAGCGGCACCCAGTCGCCCGGGGCGTCCGCCGAGGTGAACGCCAGCGCGAAGTCCTCCGCGCCGTCGTTGTGCAGGATCAGGAAGCGGTGGCCGTGGTGCTCCACGGCGTACTCGACGCCCTGCCGGCGGGGCGCGATCACGGCCGGCGCCCCGGTGGGGTTGCCGGCCGGGATCACCAGCACCTCGCTGGTGATCTTGCTGTGGATGTCGACGAGGATGAACTTCTCCGACCGGGTCAGCTCGACGCCCACCCAGAACCGCTCGTCGTCCTCCTGGTGGACCACCACGTCGTCGGCGGCCGCGGCGCCGATGGTGTGCCGCCAGACCCGGTTCGGCCGCCAGGCGTCGTCGACCGTCACGTAGAACAGCACCGACGCGTCGGCGGACCAGGCGGTGCCGTAGAACGTGTCGGGCACCTCGTCCGGCAGCAGCTCGCCGGTGCTCAGGTCCTTGACGCGCAGGGTGAACCGTTCGTCACCCGAGAAGTCGGTCGAGTACGCCAGCCAGCGCCCGTCCGGGCTGACGTCGAACGCGCCCAGCGAGAAGAAGTCGTGCCCCTCGGCCAGCAGGTTGCCGTCGAGCAGCACCTCCTCGCCGTCGAGCGGGGCGCCGTCCGCGCTGACCGGCGGGTCGGTCTCGCCGTCGCGGACCGCGCGCCGGCAGTGCACCCCGTACTGCTGGCCCTCGATCGTCCGGGTGTAGTACCAGTGGCCGCCCTTGCGGGTGGGCACGGACAGGTCCGTCTCCCGGGTCCGCTGGCGGGTCTCCTCGAACAGCTCCGCGCGCAGGGCGGCCAGGTGCGCGGTGCGCTCCTCGGTGAACGCGTTCTCGGCGGTCAGGTAGGCGATCGTCTCCGGGTCGTCCTTGGCGGCGAGCCAGGCGTACTCGTCGACGACGGTGTCGCCGTGGTGGGTGCGCTCGGTGGGCACCCGCTTCGCCGCGGGCGGGGCAGTCTCGGTGGTCACGGCGGCCACGTTACCGGCCGGCTCACCCCGCGCGCCGGACCAGCGGCATCCCGAAGGCCATCACCACGGCTTTCGAACACATGTACGATAGCCGGCATGGCGGCAGCAGCGAGTTCCCTCGGCCGGTCCGGAGCCCTCGAGATCACCCGGCGACTGACGGCGATCTGCGGTCCGCCGTTCGCCCGACTCGCCGGCCCGGCCGACGAGGTCGCCGGGCGTCCGGCCCGCTGGGTGGCGGTGCCCGGTGGCCCGCACGCCGCGGCCGAGGTGCTGCGGCTGGCCGCCGTGCACGATCTGGCGGTGGTGCCCCGGGGCGCCGGCACGAAGATCGACTGGGGTGCCACCCCCACGCAGGTCGACATCATGCTCGACACCGGCCGGCTGGCGGGGATCGGCCACGAGCCGGTCGGCGCGCCGGTGGCCGAGGTGGGTGCGGGCACCCCGCTGCGGGCGGTGCAGGCCACTCTGGAGCGCACCGGGCAGCGGCTCGCGATGGACGCCCCGTCGCCCGGCGCGACGCTGGGCGGGGTGCTCGCCGCCGGGGAGGCCGGGCCGCTCCGGCACCGCCACGGCAGCCCGTGCGACCAGCTCCTCGGCGTCCGCTACCTGGGCGCAGACGGTGAGCTGGTCAGCGCCGGCGGTGGCGTACCCGGGCTCGACCTGGCCCGGCTGCTCTGCGGCTCGCAGGGCGCCCTCGGCGTGCTGGTCTCGGCGAGCCTGCGGGTGCAGCCGGCGCCGGCCAGTCGGCTCTGGGTGTCCCGTCCGGTGTGGACGCCGCTGGAGGTCCACGACCTGGTCCGGGCGATTCTCGCCGCCCGACTGGAGCCGGCGGCCATCGAGCTGGACCTGCCGGGCGGGCCGCCCAGGCCGCGCACCGCCTACCCGCCCGGCCACCCCGCCGCCACCGCCCGCGAGCGCCACCCGTCGATGTCCGGCCGGTCCAGCGCCCCGTCCCGGGCGGGCAGCCTGGTCGTGCTGCTGGAGGGTGGCCCGGCCGAGGTCACCGAGCGCGCTGAGCGGCTGGTCGGGCTGCTGCACGGTGAGGCGACGGTCGCCCACTCCGCCCCGCCGTGGTGGCGGCGTTACCCGTTCGCGCCCGGCGACACCGCGCTACGCCTGGAGGTGCCGATCAGCGATCTCCACGCCGCCGTCTACGCGTTGCGGGACGCGGCCGGCGCTCCCGTGCCGGTGCGGGGCTCGGCCGGGCTGGGCGTGGTGCACGCAGCCCTGCCCGGCGCGGTGGCACCCGACCGGGTGGCATCCATCCTGGCCGCGGTCCGTGGCGTGCTGCTGGCCCGACAGGGTCGCTGCGTGGTCGTCTCCGCCCCCGCGGCGGTGCGCCAGGCCGTTGACCTCTGGGGTGAGCTGGCCGGCCTGGCCCGGCTGCAGGCCGCCAAGGAGCACCTCGACCCGGAGCACCGCCTCGCCCCCGGCCGCCTCCCCGGCGGCCTCTGACCCGGGATCGGGCGTGTCGGCGTCAGCCTGCGTCGTTGCGGAGCACCAGCACGGCGATGTCGTCCCGGGGCGGCTCGACCGAGAAGTTGATCGCGGCGGCGCGTAGGCGGGCGGCGACCACGTCCGCCGAGTAGCCGGCCAACGGCGCTGCCGCGTCCCGCAGCCGGTCGGTGCCGAACAGCTCCCGGCCGCGCCGCCGCTCGGTGACCCCATCGGTGTAGAAGATCAGCGAGTCACCCGGGGCGAGCGTGATCTCCGCCGTCGGCGAGGTGATCGTGTCGAGCAGGCCCAGCGCCGTGCCACCGGTGCCGACGAACCGGGCGCCGCCTCCACCGGCCAGCAGCACCGGCCGGTCGTGCCCCGCCAGGTGCAGGGAGACGTCCAGGCGGTCACCGTCACCCGGCCCGACCGCCGCCAGGGCCAGCGTGCAGTACCGGCCGCCACCCCGTTCGACAAGCGTCTCGTTGAGCCGGGCCAGCGCCTCCGGTAGCGGCTTGCCGTCGCCGACCAGCACCCGGATCACGTCGCGGACCAGCCCGGTGACCGCCGCTGCCTGGACGCCCTTGCCCGAGACGTCCCCGATCACCACGAGCCAGCGCCCGTCGGGCAGCGGCACCACGTCGTAGAAGTCGCCACCCACCTCGGCGTCGTCGCCGGTCGGCACGTACTCGGCGGCGAAGCCGATGCCGTCCACCACGGGCAGGACGGGCGGCAGCAGGGAGTGCTGGAGCGTCTGCGCGACCCGTCGGCGCTCGGCGTGGATGCGGGCGTTCTCGATCGCCAGCGCGGCCCGTCGGGCCACGTCCTCCAGAACGGCCACCTCGTCCGGGTCGTGCCGGTGCCGTTGGTGCCGGCCCACCGCCAGGGTGCCGAGCCGCTGGCCGCGGGCGATCAGCGGGACCGCGAAACCCTCCATCGGCCCGCCGAGCGGGATCTGCGCCGCGCTGCGGGACGCCTCGCGCAGCCGGGCCTGGATCGAGTCCGGGCCGGCCTCGGCCAGCACCTTGTGCAGTTGCGGCAGCATCGACTCGTCGGCGTGGCTGGCCGCCGCCAGCCGCAGCCGGCCCCACTCGTCGGTGGTGTGCACCGCGCACCACTGGCCGAGGCGGGGCACCACCAACTGCGGGATCAGCGCCATGGTCAGCTCGACGTCCAGCGACTGGGCCAGCAGCTCGCTCGCCTCGGCCAGGAACGTCAGCCACGCCTGCCGGCGTACGTCCGCCCGGCGCAGCCGGTCGTTCTCCAGGTGCAGCGACAGGCGCTCGGCGGTGAGCACCGCCAGCGGCCGGGCGTACGCCGACGGCGCGGCGTCCAGCTCCAGCTCCCCGGCGTACGGGCGGTGCACCGTCAGCGGCACCCGGAGCAGCTCGCTGTCGGGGCGGGGCTGCCGGCCGAAACGGGCCAACAACTGTCGGCCCTGACCGTCGCCCCGGTCCAGTCGGATGGCGCCGCCGGCCGCGCCGACCATCTCGGCGACCCGGCTGAGCAGGCTGGCGGCGAAGTCGGGCAGTGGGTCGTCCGCGTACACGTCGGGGGCGGTCTGCATGAGTTCGCTCATCGCGCCGGCGCTCGGAGCCGAGCTGTCGACGGCCCCGGTGTTGCCCGCCGTCGACGTGCCGCCGGCGCTGGCCCCGGCCGCCGGCTCGGCCCCGGGCCGGTCCAACCGGAACCAGACGCCCTTGCCGGTCGGAAGGTACGTGGTGCCCCAGCGGCTCGCGAAGTGATCGACGAGCAGCAGCCCGCGACCACGTACGGAGACCTCGTTGATCTCGGTCGCGTCGTTGCGGGCGCCGACGGTCAGCTCGTCGTTGCCCGAGCTGGGCGCGAAGTCGGAAACGGTCACGGAGAGCCCGACGTCGTCCGCGACGACCTCGATGTCCAGTTCGGTGCCGGCGTGCTCGACGGCGTTGGTGGTCAGCTCGGTGGTGAGCAGCAGCGCCTCGTTGACCAGGTCGTCCAGGTGCGCCTCGGCGAGGACGGAGCGGACGACCGCGCGGGCGGCGGCGGGCGTACGGCGGTCGGCGGGCAGGCGGACACGCCGGACGGCCCCGCTCCCGGCCCCGGCCGTCGCGGCCCCCGCCTCGGCTGACACCCCCGTATCCTCCACCGTTCCCCCGCCGGGTGCCAAGCCGATGCGCGATCGGCGGAACGGACGCCGGTCGGCGGAGTGCGGTGGGTCGCGTGGCGGCGGGCACGGCGGGAGCCCGGCCACGAGATGTCACGGTGAGCAGCGCCACTCGGCGAGGTCTGTGCCGGGTTGGGCGTCGCCGGGGGGATCGCGGAGGCCACCAGGGTCGCCCGGCGGGTCGCGCACCCTGGCACTGCGGCGCGCGCGGGCACAATATGGGGTGCCGGTGTGTCCGTACGGGCACGGGCCCCCGAGTTGAGCGAGGAATGATGACCACGGCGAAGCAGTCGGTCGCGGATCCGTCCGCGCCCGACCACGAGGCGCTCCTCGGTGAATTGACCGAGGCGCTGCGACGGATCGGTCGCGGTGACCTGAAGGTCCGGCTGCCCCGCCGTGCCGGCAAGGCCGGCGAGGTGGCGGACGCCTTCAACGAGGTGGTCTCGCTCCAGGAGCGGCAGTACCTGGACCTGCGGCGGATCAGCCGGATCGTCGGTCGGGACGGCCGGCTCACCGAGCGACTCGACGACGAGGGGCTGGACGGCTCCTGGGCGGAGGGGCAGCGGGCGATCAACTCGCTGATCGACGACCTGGGCCGGCCCACCACCGAGATCGCCCGCGTCATCGTGGCGGTTGCGGACGGCGACCTGTCCCAGCACATGGCGTTGGAGATCGACGGTCGGCCGCTGCGCGGTGAGTACCTGCGCATCGGGCGCACCGTGAACACGATGGTCGACCAGCTCTCGTCGTTCTCCAACGAGGTGACCCGGGTGGCCCGTGAGGTGGGCACCGAGGGCAAGCTGGGCGGCCAGGCCGACGTCCGGGGCGTCGCCGGCACCTGGAAGGACCTCACCGACTCGGTGAACACCATGGCGTCGAACCTGACCGGCCAGGTGCGGTCGATCTCGCAGGTGGCGACGGCGGTGGCCAAGGGCGACCTGTCGCAGAAGATCACGGTCGGCGCGCGCGGTGAGGTCGCCGAGTTGGCCGCGACGATGAACTACCTCACCGACACGCTGCGGCTCTTCGCCGAGCAGGTGACCCGGGTGGCCCGCGAGGTGGGCACCGAGGGCAAGCTGGGCGGCCAGGCCGAGGTGCCGAACGTGGCCGGCACCTGGAAGGACCTGACCGACAGCGTCAACTCGATGGCGTCGAACCTGACCGCCCAGGTCCGCAACATCGCGCAGGTCTCCACGGCTGTCGCGCGCGGTGACCTCTCGCAGAAGATCACCGTGGCGGCGCAGGGCGAGATTCTGGAGCTGAAGGACACCGTCAACACGATGGTGGACCAGTTGTCGTCGTTCGCCGACGAGGTGACGCGGGTGGCCCGTGAGGTGGGCATTGAGGGCAAGCTCGGCGGTCAGGCGCAGGTGCGTGGCGTCTCCGGCACCTGGCGGGACCTCACCGAGAACGTCAACCAGCTCGCCGGCAACCTGACCAGCCAGGTCCGCAACATCTCCCAGGTCTCCACCGCCGTGGCGAAGGGCGACCTGTCGCAGAAGATCACCGTCGACGCCCAGGGCGAGATCCTGGAGCTGAAGAACACCGTCAACACGATGGTCGACCAGTTGTCGTCGTTCGCCGACGAGGTGACCCGGGTGGCCCGCGAGGTGGGCACCGAGGGCAACCTGGGCGGTCAGGCCCAGGTCAAGGGCGTCTCCGGCACGTGGCGGGACCTGACCGACAACGTGAACTCGATGGCGTCGAACCTGACCAGCCAGGTGCGGAACATCGCCTCGGTGACCACGGCGGTGGCCAAGGGTGACCTGTCGCAGAAGATCACGGTGGACGCGCGGGGCGAGATCCTGGAGTTGAAGTCGACTGTCAACACGATGGTGGATCAGCTTTCGTCGTTCGCCGACGAGGTGACGCGGGTGGCCCGTGAGGTGGGCACCGAGGGCAAGCTGGGCGGCCAGGCCCAGGTGCGCGGGGTCGCCGGCACCTGGCGGGATCTGACCGACAACGTCAACTCGATGGCCTCGAACCTGACCGCCCAGGTGCGCAACATCGCGCAGGTCTCCACGGCGGTGGCCAAGGGTGACCTGTCGCAGAAGATCACGGTGGACGCGCGGGGCGAGATCCTGGAGCTGAAGTCGACTGTCAACACGATGGTGGATCAGCTCTCGTCGTTCGCCGACGAGGTGACCCGGGTGGCCCGCGAGGTGGGCACCGAGGGCAAGCTCGGCGGTCAGGCGCAGGTGAAGGGCGTCAGCGGCACGTGGCGGGATCTGACCGACAACGTGAACTCGATGGCGTCGAACCTGACCAGCCAGGTCCGCAACATCGCCTCGGTGACCACCGCAGTGGCGAAGGGCGACCTGAGCCAGAAGATCACCGTGGACGCGCAGGGCGAGATCTTGGAGCTGAAGTCGACGGTCAACACGATGGTGGACCAGCTCTCGTCGTTCGCCGACGAGGTGACCCGGGTGGCCCGCGAGGTCGGTATCGAGGGCAAGCTGGGCGGTCAGGCGCAGGTCAAGGGCGTCTCCGGCACCTGGCGCGACCTCACCGAGAACGTCAACCAGCTCGCCTCGACGCTGACCACCCAGCTGCGGGCCATCGCCCAGGTGTCCACGTCGGTGACCCGGGGCGACCTGACCCAGCGGATCGCGGTCAAGGCGCAGGGCGAGGTCGCCGAGCTGAAGGACAACATCAACCAGATGATCGTCACCCTCCGGGAGACGACCAAGAAGAACGCCGAGCAGGGCTGGCTGGACTCGAACCTGGCCCGCATCGGTGGCCTGTTGCAGGGCCAGCGGGACCTGGTCGAGGTCTGCCGCATGATCATGACCGAGGTGACCCCGCTGGTCGACGCCCAGCTCGGCGCCTTCTTCCTGGCCGACGACACCGACGGCAGCATGCGGCTGCGGTTGACCTCGTCGTACGGGTATGTGGCACGCGGGCACGACGTCACCTTCGGGCCGGGTGAGGGGTTGGTCGGCCAGACCGCCCTTTCGCGCCGGACGATCCGGGTCAGCGCCTCCCCGAACAGCCGCCTCACGCTGCGCTCCGGCCTGGCCGAGACGCCCCCGTCCGACCTGGTGGTGCTCCCCGTGCTGTTCGAGGGGGAGCTGCTCGGGGTGATCGAGTTCGCCAGCGTGGCCGCCTTCTCCGAGCTGCACCTGTCGTTCCTGGAGCGGCTGGTGCTCACCATCGGCATCGCGGTCAACACCATCCAGGCCAACCGGCGTACGGAGGAGCTGCTGGCCCAGTCGCAGCGGCTCGCGCACGAGTTGCAGGAGCAGTCGGCGGAGTTGCAGCGCACCAACGCCGAGCTGGAGGAGAAGGCCACCCTGCTCTCCGAACAGAAGGGCAACATCGAGACCAAGAACCGGGAGATCGAGCTGGCCCGGCTCGGCCTGGAGGAGAAGGCGCAGCAGCTCACGCGGGCCTCGGCGTACAAGTCGGAGTTCCTGGCCAACATGAGCCACGAGCTGCGTACGCCGCTGAACTCGCTGCTGTTGCTGGCCCGGCTGCTGGCCGAGAACTCGGAGCAGAACCTCAACCCGAAGCAGATCGAGTTCGCCCGGACCATCCACAGTGCCGGCTCGGACCTGCTCTCACTGATCGACGACATCCTGGACCTGTCCAAGATCGAGGCCGGCCGGATGGACGTCGAGCCCACCGAGATCCGCTTCGCGGAGATCCGCGGCTACGTCGAGCAGGCGTTCGCGCCGCAGGCCGAGGAGAAGAACCTCGACTTCCAGGTACGGGTCAGCAAGGATCTGCCGCCGGCGTTGGTCACCGACGCGCAGCGGTTGCAGCAGATCCTGCGCAACCTGCTCTCGAACGCGGTGAAGTTCACCGACAACGGCGCGGTGACGTTGCGGATCGCCCCGGCGGCCGAGAACGCGGTCTTCGACGTGCCGGCGCTGACCAACGCCCAGCAGGTGATCGCCTTCACGGTGATCGACACCGGCATCGGCATCTCCGACGACAAGCTGTCGATCATCTTCGAGGCGTTCCAGCAGGCGGACGGCACGACCAGCCGCCGCTACGGCGGCACCGGCCTGGGGCTGTCGATCAGCCGCGACCTGGCCCGGCTGATCGGTGGCACCATCACGGTGTCGTCGGCGCCCGGGCAGGGTTCGACGTTCACGTTGTTCGTGCCGCAGGTCCTCGCTCCGGACGCGGTGGTCGCGCCCCAGCCGCCGTCACCGCAGCGTGCCGGCCTGCCGTCGTCGCTGTTGATGCCGCCGCTGGAGCTCCTGCCGGCGCGGCCGGAGGCGCCGGCCACCCGTCAGTTGGACGGTGCCACCGTGCTGATCGTGGACGACGACGTCCGCAACGTCTTCGCTCTGACCAGCGCGTTGGAGCTGCACGGCATGACCGTGCTGTACTCGGACAACGGGGCGGACGGCGTCCGCCTGCTGGCCGAGCACCCGGAGGTGGACATCGTGCTGATGGACGCCATGATGCCGGACCAGGACGGATACGAGACGACCCGCCAGATCCGCCGTAACCACCGGTTCGCCGACCTTCCGGTCGTCTTCCTGACCGCGAAGGCGATGCCGGGTGACCGCGAGTCCGCGCTCGCGGCCGGGGGAAGCGACTACATCACCAAGCCGGTCGACCTGGATGACCTGATCGAGTTGATGTCGTCCTGGATCAGCGGCGGCCGGACCGAGGAGACTTCGTGACCCAGATGGCCAAGGCGCTGCTCGTGGACGACCGCCGCGAGAATCTGATGGCGCTGGAGGCGATCCTCCAGGGCCTGCCGGTTCAGTCGGTGGCTGTGGAGAGCGGCGAGGCGGCGCTCAAGCAGTTGCTGGTGGACGACTTCGCGGTGATCCTGTTGGACGCGCAGATGCCGGACATGGACGGCTTCGAGACGGCCAGCCACATCAAGCGCCGGGAGCGGACCCGGCACGTGCCGATCATCTTCCTCACCGCCGCCGACCGGGACGCCCAGCTCGCCCTTCGGGGCTACCAGGTGGGTGCGGTGGACTACCTGACCAAGCCGTTCGACCCGTGGGTGCTGCGGGCCAAGGTGTCGGTCTTCGTCGAGCTGTGGGTGAAGACCCGGCAGTTGGCCGCCCAGTCGGACCTGGTTCGGGAGCGCGACACGCAGTGGCGGCGGCTCACCGACGCGGTCGACGAGGCGACCACGCTGCTCCGCTCCGACGACCAGGAGTCGCGGGGCCGTGCGGTGGAGCTGCTGGAGCAGGCCCGCTGGGGCAGCTCCGCCTGACCGGGCCGGTCAGCCGTCGCCGGGGCGCAGATGGCCGGTCTGGGCCCGGCGGATCCGCCAGCGCTCGCCCAGCGAGTCGATTTCCTCCTGCACGAAGATGAAGAAGTCGCGCATCTCGGCCACCCGTTCGCCGGCCGGCGTCTGCGGGCCGTTGAGGGCGTCCACCCCGGAGCCGGCCACGTCGATGAACGTCTTGTAGATCGCGGTCTTGGTGATGGTCCCCTCGTACCAGGGGTTGTCCGGCATCCGGTAGCGATCGCGGCGGGACCGGGGGACGGGCTCGCGGATCAGCATGCCGAACTGGGTGAGATAGCGGACCGCGCCGCTGACCGCCGCCGCGCTGACCCCGAGCCGCTCGCCGATCTCGGCGGCCGTCAGGGGGTCGTCGGCGCTCATCACGGTGAACAACACCCGGGCGGCCATCCGTGGGAAGCCGACCTCGGCGAACGTGAGGGCCATCCGTTCGACGAAGAGGTGCACCGGGTCGTGGCCGTCGTCGGCTGCCATGGCGGTCCCTCCCTGCGCGGTTCGTGGGCACCGATGGTGCACCGACTCTCACTGTCTTCACAACTTTGTGAAACGAGTGTAGCTTCCGAGATATGGAAACTCCGATTGAGGTGTCCGGCCTGGTCAAGACCTTCGGCCGGACCCGGGCGCTGGACGGTCTCGATTTGACCGTCCGCGCCGGCGAGGTGCACGGCTTCCTCGGCCCGAACGGCGCCGGCAAGTCGACCGCCATCCGGGCCCTGCTCGGCCTGCTGCGGACGGACGCGGGGGACGTCCGACTGCTCGGCGGTGACCCGTGGCGCGACGCGGTGGCCCTGCACCGCCGGCTGGCGTACGTGCCAGGCGACGTGACGCTCTGGCCCAACCTCTCCGGCGGCGAGGTCATCGACCTGCTCGGCCGGATGCGCGGCGGCCTCGACCCGGGCCGCCGAGCCGAACTGCTCGACTCCTTCGAGTTGGACCCCCGCAAGAAGGGCCGGGCGTACTCCAAGGGCAACCGGCAGAAGGTCGGCCTGGTGGCCGCCCTCGCGTCGGACGTCGAACTGCTCATCCTGGACGAGCCGACCTCCGGCCTGGACCCGCTCATGGAGGAGGTCTTCCAGCACTGGGTGCGCCGGGCCAAGGCCGACGGTCGCACCGTGCTGCTCTCCAGCCACATCCTGGCCGAGGTGGAGGCGCTCTGTGACCGGGTGACGATCATCCGCAACGGGCGGGACGTGGAGAACGGCACCCTGAGCGAGCTTCGGCACCTGCGACGCACCTCGATCGAGGCCGAAGTGACCGGACCGGTGGACGGGCTGGGTCAGCTCGGCGGGGTACACGACCTGCGGGTGGACGGGCAGCGGGTGCGCTTCGACGTGGAGAACGCGGCGCTGGACGCCGCGCTGCGTCGGCTCACCGAGATCGGCGTACGCAGCCTGACCAGCCAACCGCCGACGCTGGAGGAGCTGTTCCTGCGGCACTACCAGCCCGAGCAGGTGCGGTCATGACCGCCCTCACCGGCACCCGGCACCTGGTGCGGCTGATTCTGCGGCGGGACCGGGTCGTGCTGCCGATCTGGATCCTCCTGCTGGCCGTGCTGCCGGCCAGCTACGCCGGCACGTACGCCGAGCTGTACCCGACCGCCGCCGAGCGGGCCGCGTACGTGGCGAGCACGGCGAGCAACCCGTCGATCGTCGCGCTGCTCGGCCCGGTGTTCGGCGACAGCGTCGGCGCGCTCACCGTCCAGCGGGCCGGCCTGCTGATGTTGTTCGCCGCGTTGGCCAGCCTGCTGACGGTGGTGCGGCACACCCGCACCGAGGAGGAGGCCGGCCGGCGGGAGTTGCTCGGCGCGACGGTCCTCGGCCGGTACGCCGGTCTGACCGCGGCGCTGCTGGTGACGTACGCCGCGAATGTGCTGCTCGGCCTGCTCACCGCCGGCGGCCTGGTCGCCGCGGGTCTGCCCGGCGCGGGTTCGCTGCTCTTCGGTGCCGGCTTGGCGCTCACCGGCGTCGCCTTCGCCACGGTCGGCGGTCTGGCCGCACAGCTCACCGAGAGCGCCGGCGGCGCGCGCGGCATCGCCCTGGGGGTGCTCGGGTTGGCCTTCGTGCTGCGGCTGGCGGGCGACGCCGGAGGGTCCGGCGGCACCGGTGGAAAGACCGAATGGCTGAGCTGGGTCTCGCCGCTGGGCTGGGCGCCCCGGGGGCGGGCCTTCGCCGGTGACCACTGGTGGGTGCTGCTGCTGCCGGTGCTGTTCGCCGCGGTGGTCGCGCTCGTCGCGTACCCCGTCTCGGTGCGCCGGGACCTCGGCGCGGGGGTGCTGCCGCCGCGGCTCGGCCCGGCCACCGCCGGTCCGCGGCTGGCCGGCCCGTTCGGGCTGGCCTGGCGACTGCACCGGGGCCCGTTGCTCGGCTGGACGGTCGGCTTCGGGCTGCTCGGTCTGGTGCTGGGCGGCGCGGCGGACGCGGCCGGCGACGCGGTGCAGGGCAACCAGCAGTTCGCCGAGATCCTGGCCCGTCTGGGCGGCACGTCGGCCCTGGCCGAGGCGTACCTCGGGAGCTCGCTGAGCCTGACCGCGCTGGCCGCCGCCGGGTACGGCATCCAGGCGGCGCTGCGGGCGCGGGCCGAGGAGACCGCCGGGCGGGCCGAACCGCTGCTCGCCACGGCGGTGAGCCGGTCCCGCTGGCTGGCGGCGCACCTGCTCTTCGCGCTGCTCGGCCCGGTGGTGGTGCTGGCCGTGGCGGGGCTCGCGACCGGGCTGTCGTACGGCCTCAGCGTGGGCGACGTCGGTGGTGAGCTGCCCCGGCTGCTCGGCGCGGGGCTGGCCCAGGTGCCGGCGGTGTGGGTGCTCGCCGGGCTCGCCGCGCTGCTGGTGGGCTGGCTGCCCCGGTTCTCCGCGGCGGCCTGGGCCGTTCTCGCCGGCTGCCTGCTGCTCGGTCAGATCGGCGCGGTGCTGAAGCTGAGCCAGTGGGCGCTGGACGTCTCCCCGTTCACGCACACCCCCCAGGTCCTGGGCGACAACTGGACGGCCACCCCCCTGGCGGCCCTGACGGTGATCACGGCAGCCCTCCTGGCCCTGGCCCTACGCACCTTCCAAACCCGCGACATCCCCACCCAGTAACCCCCGGCCCCCTGGAACCGCGTTGATCATGAAGTTATTGCCGACAAATGGGACGGAGATTGGCAATAACTTCATGATCAACGCTGGAGGCAGCCGGGACCCAGGCCGGGGGTGGGGTGGGGGTCAGCCGGTGGGTTGGTCGTTGCGGATCATCAGGGCGCTGCGCAGGCCGGTGATGTCCAGGACGCGAATCAGGAACTCGCCGACGTGGGTGAGCATCAGCAGGCTCTGCGCGTGACTGGCCTTGCGGCTGAGCACCACGAGCGTGCCCAGGCCCTGCGAGTCGCAGAAGGTGACGCCGCCGAGGTCGAGCACGATCCGCGGGGGCGGGTCGGCCAGCACCTCGTTGACGACGGTGCTGAGCTGGGCGGCCGTGAGCATGTCGATCTCACCGGCCAGGCGCAGCACTGCTTCGTCGCCCGTCCGGTGTAGCGTGATGGACAGTTCGGCACGATCCACCCGGTCAGCCTAGCGCGATCCAGCCGACCCGGCCTGTTGAGGCCGAGAGCCGCTGACCCGGCCCGTGTCGGGGCTGGTGACGGGTGCCGGCAGCGGGTGAGCCTGGTAACCCCGGCCCGGGGTGGCTGCTGGTTGACCGTCCGTCGCTGACACAATGGCGGCATCGTGACCGACATCGTTTCCGCCGGATCTGGCCGTTACCCGGCCGACGCGCCGGCTTCCGAGGCCCTGTTCGACCGCGCCCGCGCCATCGTGCCGGGCGGGGTGAACTCCCCCGTGCGCGCCTTCCAGGCGGTCGGCGGCACCCCGCGTTTCATGGTCCGTGGCGAGGGCCCGTGGCTGTACGACGCCGACGGTCGCCGCTACGTCGACCTGGTCTGCTCCTGGGGTCCGCTGATCCTCGGGCACGCCCACCCGGAGGTGGTGGAGGCCGTGCAGGCCGCCGCCGCCCGGGGCACCAGCTTCGGCACGCCCACCCCGGGTGAGGTGGAGCTGGCCGCCGAGATCGTCGACCGGACGCCGGTGGAGCAGGTACGCCTGGTCAACTCCGGCACCGAGGCCACCATGTCGGCGATCCGGCTGGCTCGCGGCTTCACCGGCCGTTCCAAGATCGTCAAGTTCGCCGGTTGCTACCACGGCCATGTCGACGCGCTGCTCGCCTCCGCCGGCTCCGGCGTGGCGACGCTCGGCCTGCCCGACTCGCCCGGCGTCACCGGCGCGGCGGCCAGCGAGACGATCGTCCTGCCGTACAACGACATCCGGGCCGTCGAGGAGGCGTTCGCCGCCGAGGGCCCGCACATCGCCGCGGTGATCACCGAGGCCGCCGCCGGCAACATGGGCGTGGTGGCCCCCCGCGACGGCTTCAATCAGCAGCTCGCCCGGATCGCGCACGCACACGGGGCGCTGCTCGTGGTCGACGAGGTGATGACCGGGTTCCGGGTCTCCCGCGCCGGGTGGCACGGCCTCGACGCCTCCGACGCCGACCTGTGGACGTACGGCAAGGTCATGGGTGGTGGGCTGCCCGCGGCGGCCTTCGGCGGGCGCGCGGACATCATGGCGCGTCTCGCGCCGGCCGGCCCGGTCTACCAGGCCGGCACGCTCTCCGGTAACCCGCTGGCCTGCGCCGCAGGCCTGGCCACGCTGCGGCTGGCCGACGACGCGCTGTATCGCAAGCTCGACGACACGGCCGCCGTCGTGGGCAAGCTCGCGTCCGACGCGCTGGCCGCCGCCGGGGTCCCGCACCGTTTGTCGTACGCGGGCAGCATGTTCTCGATCTTCTTCACCGATGCCGATGTCGTCGACTACGACAGTGCCCGCACCCAGCAGGTGCCGGCGTTCAAGGCGTTCTTCCACGCGATGCTCGCCGCCGGCGTCTACCTGCCGCCGAGCGCGTTCGAGTCGTGGTTCGTGTCGGCGGCGCTCGACGACGCCGCTCTGGAGCACATCGCCGCAGCGCTGCCGACGGCGGCGAACGCGGCGGCGGCGGCTGGTCACGGGGGGTCGTAAACGGTGAGCAAGACGGTGGTCCACGTGCTCCGGCACGGTGAGGTGCACAATCCCGACCAGATCCTGTACGGGCGGCTGCCCGGTTTCCGCCTGTCCGAGCTGGGCGTGCAGATGGCCAAGGCCGCCGCGCAGGGGCTGGCCGATCGGGAGGTCGTGCACGTGGTGGCCAGTCCGCTGGAGCGCGCCCAGCAGACCGCCGAGCCGATCGCCGCCCAGTTCGGGCTGCCGGTCGGGGTGGACGAGCGGCTGATCGAGAGCGCCAACTGGTTCGAGGGCAAGAAGGTCTCCCCGGGTGACCGGTCGTTCCGCGACCCGCGCAACTGGTGGGTGCTACGCGACCCGGTGACGCCGTCCTGGGGTGAGGCGTACCGGGTGATCGCCGAGCGGATGTTCGCCGCCGTGCACGCCGCCCGCGTTGCCGCCGAGGGCCGCGAGGCGGTGCTGGTGTCTCACCAGCTCCCGATCTGGACGCTGCGCCGCTACGTCGAGCGCAAGCGGCTCTGGCACGACCCGCGCAAGCGGCAGTGCGGGCTGGCGAGCCTCACCTCGTTCCACTTCGACGGCGCGAAGGTGGTGGGCATCGGCTACAGCGAGCCGGCCGCGCACCTCATCGCCCTCTCCGCGACAGCCCGGACGGCCAAGGGGGCCTGATGACCGCCCGGAGGTGGACCGCCGGTCTGCTCGCCGCCGTCACCACGGTGGCGCTGGTGGGCTGCACGTCGTCGAAGGGGCAGGAGAAGACCTGCTCGACCACCTCCGACGGCATCATCGAGTGCGCACCGGACCAGCGTTCGGCCCCTCCGAAGCTCGCCGGTGAGCTGCTCACCGGCGGCACCTACGACGTGAGTGCGGCCCGCGGGCAGGTCGTGGTGGTCAACTTCTGGGGCTCCTGGTGCGCGCCGTGCCGCGCCGAGGCCGACGACCTGGAAGCCACCTACCAGGCCACCAAGGGCTCCGGGGTGGGCTTCCTCGGCATCAACGTGCAAGACCAGCGGGACAAGGCCAAGGCGTTCGAGGAGGGCCGGGTCACCTATCCGAGCCTGTTCGACCCGTCCAGCCGTCTGGCGCTCGACCTGGACATCCCGCCGAACACCGTCCCGGCGACCGTGGTGCTCGACCGGGAGGGCAGGGTCGCGGTGGTGATCCGCGCCGCCGTCAAGCAGGAGGGCCTGCAACCGATCGTCGAGCGGGTCGCGGCCGAGAAGCCGGCGCCGAACTGATGGGTGAGACCTTCAAGGAGTTGGCCCAGAGCGGGCCGCTGGTGCTCGCCATCGGCGCGGCGGCGCTCGCCGGCCTGGTCAGCTTCCTCTCCCCGTGCGTGCTCCCGCTGGTCCCCGGCTACCTGTCGTACGTCACCGGTCTGGCCGGCGCCGACCTGGAGGGCCGCCGCCCGGCGACGGCCCCCGCGCCCGCCGAGACCACCGGCGGGGGTGTCGCGGTCCGGGAGCGGACGGCACCGTCGGCGGCGGTCAAGGGGCGGGTGCTCGCCGGCACCCTGCTCTTCATCGCCGGCTTCACTGTCGTCTTCGTCGCCACCGCGATCCTGTTCGCCGGCATCGGTCGGGTCTTCTTCGACTACAAGCGCGAACTGCAGATCGGCATCGGCGCGCTGATCATCGTGCTCGGCCTGGGCTACCTCGGCATGATTCCCGCCCTGCAACGTGAGTTCCGGATCTCCCGGCTGCCGTCGGCCGGCCTGCTCGGCGCACCCGTGTTCGGCGCGGTCTTCGCGCTCAGTTGGGTGCCGTGCACCGGTCCGACCCTCGGCGCGGTGATGGGCATGGCCGCCAGCAGCGGTCAGAGCGACCGCGCCGTGGTGCTCGCCGTGGCGTACTGCCTCGGGTTGGGGATACCGTTCGTCGTCTTCGGGCTGGGCTTCCAGCGCCTGCTCGGGGTCTTCCGCGCCATCCGGCGCAACAGCCGCTGGGTCACCCGGGTCGGCGGCGCCCTGCTCATCCTGATCGGCCTGGCGCTGGTCACCGGCGGATGGCAGAGCTTCGTGATCTGGTTGCAGACCACCGTCGGGGTGGGCGAGGTGAGCATCTGATGACGGTCGTCGACGACCGACCGGAGACCGTGGCTCCGGCGCCCCGGCGCCGGCCCAATCGGCTGCTGGCCCTGCTGCGCAACTCGTGGCGGCAGCTCACCAGCATGCGTACGGCGCTGATCCTGCTCTTCCTGCTGGCCATCGCCGCGATCCCCGGTTCGGTGCTGCCGCAGCGGGGGATCAGCCCGGAGAAGGTCAACCAGTACTTCACCGACCACCCGGACTGGGCCCCCCGACTGGACCGGATCGGCGCGTTCGAGGTCTTCGGTTCGGTCTGGTTCTCCGCGATCTACCTGCTGCTGTTCACGTCGCTGATCGGCTGCATCACGCCCCGGCTGCGCGACCACGTCCGGGCGCTGCGGTCCCGGCCACCGGCCGCGCCGAAGCAGCTGGCGCGGCTGCCGCAGCACGCCGTACTGCCCGCCCCGGCCGGTGGCGCGGCCGCCGTCGCCGAGGTGCTGCGCAAGCGACGCTGGCGGGTCGAGGTCCGCGGCGACGAGGTCTCCGCCGAGAAGGGCTACCTCAAGGAGACCGGCAACCTGCTGTTCCACACCTCGCTGATCGCGGTGCTGATCGGTGTCGCGCTCGGCTCGTGGTACGGCTGGAGCGGCAACCGCCTGCTCGTGGCGGGCGCCGACAACGCGTTCTGCAACACCCGCCAGCAGTACGCCGAGGCCAAGCTCGGCCCCCGCGTCGACAGCGCGGACCTGCCCCGCTTCTGCCTGCGGCTGGACGACTTCCAGGCCCGGTTCCTGCCGTCCGGCCAGCCGGAGTTCTTCAACGCCCGGGTGACCGTCGACGGCCCGGACGAGCCGACCCGCAGCGCGGACTTCTCGGTGAACTCACCGCTGCGACTCGCCGACGCGAGCGTCTACCTGCTCGGCCACGGGTACGCCCCGGTGATCCGCTACACCGACCGGTTCGGCAACAGCCAGGTCAGTGACGAGCCGTTCCTGACCACCGGCGACATGGGCCTGACCAGCGAGGGGCTGGCGGCCTTCCCGGACGCGAACGTCGACCCGGCCACCGGCAAGCGGACACCGGGTGAGCAGATGGCGTTCACCGGCATCTACCTGCCCACCGCGCCGCAGCAGGCCCCGTTCGTCCGCTCCGAGTACCCGACCGAGCGCAACCCGGCGCTGAACCTGGTCGCCTACCGGGGCAACCTCGGCCTGGACGCCGGCATCCCCGGCTCGGTCTACCAGCTCGACCAGCGGCAGGTGCGCAACGGCAAGGTCAAGGAGATCGGCAGCAAGCTGCTCCGCAAGGGCGAGAAGTGGACGCTTGACGACGGCACGACCGTCGAGTTCCTGGGCACCGAGCGGTACGTGACGCTCTCCGTCCGGCACGACCCCGGCTCGACGCCGCTGCTGGTGAGCTGTGGCGCCCTGCTGGTCGGGCTGATGGGCTCGCTTTTCGGTAGGCGCCGCCGGGTGTTCTTCCGGGTGGCACCGGCCGACCCGGCGGATGGATCTCCGACGGGCGGTAGTAGCTTGATGGAGGCCGGTGGGTTGCCGCGCACCGACTATCCAGGGTTCGCCGACGAGTTCGCCCAGCTCGTCACCGCCGTGAGCGGTGCCGACGGGGCTGCCGAGCGGGCCGGCACCGACGCTGACTCCAGCGACCGGGCCGGTGTGCGAGAAGGGACCGAGTGATGTCCGCGCTCTCCGACAATCTGGTGACCTTCGCGATCCTGACGTACCTGATCGCGATGATCAGTCACGCCGTCGAGTACGCGCTGGGCAACGCGCGCACCCGGGTCGCCGTGGCGTCGCCCGCCCGCGAGCTGGTGGGGGCGGGGGTCGGTGGTGGCGGTGGCGTCATCCCGGAGCCGCCCGCGCCGGTCCCGCCGACGGTCGACGGCGCGTCGCGTCGGGCCCGGATCGCCGGCCTGGTCGCGGTGGGTGCCACCGCGTTGGCCGCCGTGCTGCACCTCGCGGCGCTGGTCACGCGAGGTCTGGCCGCCGACCGGATGCCCTGGGGCAACATGTACGAGTTCGTGCTCACGGTGACGTTCATCGGGGTCGCGGCCTGGCTCGTGGTGCTCTGGAAGCGCCCGGCGTTGCGCAAGCTCGGGCTGTTCCTGACCCTGGTGATGGTGCTGCTGGTGGCCACCGCCGAGCTGGTCCTGTACGTGCCGATCGTGCCGCTGGTGCCAGCCCTGAACTCGTACTGGTTCGTCATCCACGTCTCGACAATCGTCTTCGCGTCCGGTATCTTCCTGCTCGGCGCGGTGCCGGCGGTCGGCTTCCTGATGCGCAACGGGTACGAGCAGGGCAAGCGGAGCTTCCCGTACACCCTCGCGAAGCGGCTGCCGGGCGCGGTCAGCCTGGAGCGGCTGACCTTCGCGCTGCACGCGTTCGCGTTCCCGATCTTCACGTTCGCGGTCATCGCCGGCGCGATCTGGGCCGAGGCGGCCTGGGGCCGGCCGTGGGGCTGGGACCCGAAGGAGACCTGGGCGTTCATCTCCTGGGTCGTCTACGCCGGCTACCTGCACGCTCGCGCCACGCCCAGCGTGAAGCGCAACGTGGCCACCTGGATCGCGGTGATCGGCTTCCTCACCATGCTGATGAACCTGTTCGGCGTGAACATCTTCTTCACCGGCCTGCACTCGTACGGCGGGCTGAACTGACCCTGGTCGACGACGCGCGGGCCGGCCACGGAATCGTCCGTGACCGGCCCGCCGTCTGTCGTTGCCCTGGTCAGCTCACGGTCACCGGGGCGATGTCGTTGCTCGGGTCGTCGTCAACCCGGGGGTAGCGGCCGTACGGCTGCACCTCGCCGGCGGCTCCGGTGAGGCTGTCGATGCGCAGGTCGAAGGTGACCGTGTGGCTCGTCCCGGCCGGGAACACGGCCCCCGGCCCGTTGCAGTACCAGGTCGTCGGGGCGTCTCCGGCGGTCTCATCGTCGCCGTTGAGCCAGCAGCCCGACGGGTTGGCGAGCACTGTGGTGCCGGCCGGCGGCACGAAGAGGAAGGCGCCGACGCCGTCACCGGAGTTGGTGGCGTCCGGGACACCGGGGCCCTCGTTGCGGAGGCCCACCGTGACCCGGACGGTGTCACCGACGGCCCCGGTGACGGTTGCGCCCTCGGCGACGATGTCGAAGGCGCCCTGGACGTTTCGCAGGTAGGTCTGCCCGCCAGCGCCGGTCACCTCGACCGGGATCACGCCGAGCGGCCGCCCGACCGCGCGCAGCCGCAGTGCCTGGTCGGCCTCGCGGCGCGCGAGTTTCACACCACTGGGCAGCGGCCCGGCGCTGGCCAGCGGCTCCACGATCTGCGTGATCCGCTTGTCGCCGAGGGTGGCCGGGCCGACCGTGGTGGCGAGCCCGCCGCGCAGCTCGTGCCGCTGGCCGGGCGCGAAGGTGCCGCGCACGGTGCAGACGGCCACGGTGGCGAGCACCTGGTCGGTGCCGTACCGGCAGTTGCGGTAGCTCGCCGGGACCAGGCCCACCGGGAAGCGCATGGTGAGCCGCAGGTCCACGGTCGGCTGGTCACCGGCGTTGACCACGGCCACCGGGACGGGGCGCGTGTCGCCCACCTCGACGCCGGAGACGTACTCGTCGACCATGTCGAGCAGGTCGGGCCCGGACCGCACGGTGATCGTCGCCTGCTGGGTGTACGCCTCGGTCTGCTCGCCGAACGCCGTGTAGTCGAGCGTGCCGGTCACGCCGTCGGCGGCACCGGGAGCGGCCCGGAACACCACCGGCACGGTTCCGGTGAGCGTGCCGAAGTCGTCGACGGCGTTCGGTGGCATCGGGCAGGTGACCGAGGTGGCCTCGGTGACGCACCAGTCGGGGAAGCTGGCGGTGGCCACGCCGGCCAGGCCGGCCAGGTCGATGGTCACCCGGGGCTGGGTGGCCCCGGTGCTGGTCAGGGTGAGCGGCACCGTCCGGGCGGGAGCACCGGGGCCGCCGACCGTCAGGTCCCCCAGCCAGCCGCTGACCCAACCGGGGTCGTCAGCGGCCGCAGCGGGACCGGCCACCACGCCGACCGCCGTGGTGGCCACGACCAGCGCGCTCAGACCGCGCAGGAGCCTGCCACGCGTAACGTGCACAGATCTCATCGATCTCCTTGGTGAGGGATGAGCCGGTCGGTAGAAGCCGGGGCTGCTGCGACCCGACCCGACCGGCACCCCTGATCCTAGAGATCGCCTGTGACAGTTCTCGATCAGTCGATCGGAGCCTGAATACCGTCGGAACGGGCCTCGCCGCGTGGCGGCGGCCCGGGTCGCCAGCGGCGCAACGCCCGCTCGACCTGGATGGTGACCTGATAGGACACCTCGGGCAGGTCGGCCAGCCCGATCCGCTCGCCCCGCAGCGCCACCTGCGCGTGCAGCTCCCGGGCGATGGTGTCGCGCAGCTCGACCAGCAGCGGCGACAACCCGTCCGGGTCGCCGTCGACGTACGCGTCCGACATGCCCCCAGCCTGCGCCGGGGTCCGGCCGTTCGGCCAGGACCGGTGAGATGTGTCCGCAGGGCTTGACCCACGCCGATGGGGTGGCGTCCTGCGCCCCGCAGGGCACCACGTCGGCGATCCGGTGTGGAGCAGGGTCAGCCGCCGAACCAGCCCGGCACGTCGAGGCGGAACCAGTTAGCCGAGGCCATCGTGCGCAGGTCGTCCTCCAGGGCGGCGACGCGTTCCTCGCCCAGGGCCTCGGCCCACTGCTCGCGCAGCCGGTCGAAGGTCTCCGCCGAGCGGCGTAGCCCGTCGGCGCCGTGTTCCGTCACCCGGACCAGCCGGCGGCGGGCGTCGGACGGATCGTCGACCCGTTCCAGGTAGCCGACGGCGACCAGCCGGTCGACCGTCTTGCCGGCCGCCTGCTTGGAGATGCCCAGTCGTTGGCCCAGCTCGGTGGCGGTGGTGCCGTGCACCCCGACGGCCTGCAACACGAAGCCGTGCAACGGGCGCAGCTCGGGATGCCCCTGCCGGGCCAGTTCGGCGTGCAGGTCGTCGATCAGGGTGCGGAAGCCGGCCAGCAGCAACAGCGGGAGTTGGAAGCCGGGCCGGGCGGGATCAGCGGTTGCCATGTTCGACAACCACGTTTACTATTTCGTCAACCACGTTGACCATATTACGGCGTACGCCGTGGAAGCAGGTAACCATGTCCGTCTTTCCCGTCCACACCGCCGAGACCGCACCCACCGCCGCCCGCCGGACCGTCGAGGGCGTACGCGGCCGGTTCGGCTGGCTGCCCACCCCGGTGGCGCTGATGGCCGAGTCGCCACAGCTGCTCAGCGGCTTCCTCACCGCCAGCGCGGGCTTCGAACAGACCAGCCTCGCGCCGGTGGAGCGGGAGGTGGTCATCCTGACCGTCTCCACCTCGCACGAATGCCACGTCTGCGTGGCCCTGCACACCGGCAAGCTCACCGAGATCGGCGCGAGCACCGCGCTGATCACCGCGTTGCGCGGCGGCACGGAGCTGCCCGAGCCGCGACTGGAGGCGCTGCGCCAGTTCACGCTGGCCGTGCTCAAGCACCGGGGCGCGGTGCCCGACGAGGAGTTGGAAGCCTTCCTGGCGGCCGGCTACCAGCCCCGGCAGGCGCTGGAGGTGGTGCTCGGCGTCGGGGCGTACACGATGTCCGCCTTCGCCAACCGGCTCACCCGCGCGCCGCTCGACCCGCCGCTGGCCGCCCACGCCTGGGCGCCCGCCGCCTGACCGCCGCATCGCCCGCCGCCCGCAGGGCTGACCAGCGGCTGCGGCCCTCAGCCCGCACCGAGGAAGTCGCGCAGCAGGGCCAGCATCTCGTCCGGGCGTTCCTCGTACAGCCAGTGTCCGCAGTCGTCGATCACTTCGCCGCGGACCGTGTCGGCGTACCGGCGGACCTGCTCGGCGACCTGTCCACCGAGGCTGGCCGACGCGCCGACGGCCAGCACCGGCATCGTCAGCTTCGTGGCCCGGTACGCCGCGTTGTCGACGATGTCCTGATCGAACGCCCGGAAGTAGGCGAAGCTGGCTCGCAGGTGCGCCGGGTCGCGCAGGTGGCGGGCGTACTCCTCGATGTCGGGAGCGGCGATGCTGCTCTTGCGCACCATCAGGGCATCGGTGAACCGGTCCACCCAGAGCGACTCCCGCCCGCGGACCAGCTCCTCCGCGAGCCCGTTGCCGATCGAGAAGAAGCCGAAGTTCCACACCCCCGGCCCGGCCGCGGTGAGCGCGGGGAACGTGTAGATGCTCTCGTCGGGAATCGGCGCCTCGGTGAGCGCCAGCCGGCTCACCCGCTCCGGATGGGCGGCGGCGTACGCGTACGCCACCATCGTTCCCAGGTCGTGCCCGACCACTCGCAGGTCGGCGGTCAGGCCGAGCTGGTCGAGCAGTCCGTGCAGGTCAGCGGCCACCGTCTTCTTGTCGTACCCGCCGGCGGGGGCGTCGCTGTCCCCGAAGCCGCGCAGGTCGGGCGCGACCACGTCGTAGGAGCGTCCCAGCTCGGGCAGCAGGTGCCGCCACATGTGCGAACACTGCGGATAGCCGTGCAGCAGCACCAGTGGCGGGCCGCTGCCGCCCCGGACGTAGTTCAGGGTGATCTCGCCGATCCGCGCCTGTTGCTCAGTGAACCCCGCCGGCATCCGCTCCGCCCCCATCGCTGCCTCCGTCCGCCCGCTTTGAGACTCGCGATACCCCGATATGGCCGTTGGATGCTGACTCAGGGTCGCGAGTTCGCTACCTTGCGGCAGGCGGATCGATGTGGTCCTTCATTCACGGCGGGAGGCGGGCGAATGGCCCCAGTGGTGTCGACGGTGGCGATGATCCGGGACCAGCTCCGCCGGTCGCGGCTCGCGGCCGGCATGAGTCAGGAGGAGTACGGCAAGCGGGCGCACTACTCGCCCTCCATGGTGTCGGCGGTCGAGTTGGGCCAGACCGTGCCCAACCTGGCGTACCTGACCCGGGCCGACGAGGTGCTCGACACCGGTGGGCTGCTGGTCTCGCTGCGCGAGCTGGGCCGGCGAGACGGTGAGCCGGTCTGGTTCCGGCCCTGGTTGGAGGTCGAGCGGGTCGCCACCCAGTTGCGCTGCTTCGGCGCGACGATGATCCCCGGCCTCTTGCAGACCGCCGACTACGCCCGCGCGGTGTTCCGGCTCGACCTGGGGCTCACCGCCGAGCGGGTGGAGGAGTTGGTGGCCGCCCGGCTGGAGCGGCAGGTGATCCTCGACCGGGAGCATCCGCCGCAGCTCACCGCCGTGATCGACGAGGCCGCGTTGCAGCGCTTCGCCGAGGGCTGCGCCGGGGTGTTGGCCGATCAGCTCCGGCACCTGGTGGCGTGCGCCCGTCGGCCGCACATCCGGGTGCACGTGCTGCCGCAGGCGGTCGGGCTGCACGCCGGCCTGTTCGGGCCGTTCATCCTCGGTCGCACCGCCGACGGCAGTTGGCTCGGCTTCCTCGACAACCAGACCGGCGGCACCGCCGTCGACGAGAACAACGAGGTGGCGACCCTGCTCGGAAGGTGGGAGAGTCTGCGCAGTGACGCGCTGCCCCGGCAGCAGTCCATCGACCTGCTCGAGGAGATCGTGAAGCCATGGATCTGACCGGAGCCCGCTGGCACAAGTCCACCCGGAGCGGCAACGACGCCGGCGCCTGCGTCGAGGTCGCCGACAACCTGCCCGGCCGGGTGCACGTCCGCGATTCCAAGGACCGCGACGGCGGCGTGCTGACCTTCAGCCCGGCCGCGTGGCGCGCCTTCGTCGAGCTGGCCCGCACCGACTGACCGCGCCGAACGACCGCGCCGCCGGTCCAGGAGCTGTCACTGGGCGGTGGCCCGCGCCGGCCTGCCCCGGTGGCCGCGCCGCGCCCGCCGGACCCGCGGACGGCCGCCCGCCGGACCCGCGGACAGCCGTCGACCCGGGCCGTCGCGGGTGTCACAGCACCCGCTGTGGGCCACCCCGGACCCGGTGCGGGAGACTGGGCCTCATGGCGGCTCGTGGCTTCCCGTACACCGATCTCAAGGACTTTCTCGCGGCGCTGGAGCGCGCGGGGGAGCTGCGTCGGGTCGACGTCCCCGTTGACCCGACCCTGGAGATCAGCGAGGTGGTCACCCGCACGGTGCGCGCCGGTGGGCCGGCGCTGCTCTTCGAGCACCCCACCCGGGGCGAGATGCCGGTGGCGATCAACCTGTTCGGCACCGAGAAGCGGATGGCGATGGCCCTCGGCGTCGACTCGCTGGACGAGGTCGGCGAGCGGATCGGCGCGCTGATCAAGCCGGAGCTGCCGGTCGGCTGGTCCGGCATCCGCGAGGGCCTCGGCAAGGTCATGCAGCTCAAGTCGGTGCCGCCGCGCAAGGTCAAGACCGCGCCCTGCCAGGAGGTCGTCTACTCCGGCGACGACGTCGACCTGAACCGGCTGCCGGGGTTGCAGGTGTGGCCCGGCGACGGCGGGATCTTCCACAACTACGGGCTGACCCACACCAAGCACCCGGAGACCGGCAAGCGCAACCTGGGCCTCTACCGGCTCCAGCAGCACGGCCGCAACACGCTGGGCATGCACTGGCAGATCCACAAGGACTCGACCGCGCACCACGCCGTCGCCGAGCGGCTCGGCCAGCGCCTGCCGGTCGCGATCGCGATCGGCTGCGACCCGGTCGTCTCGTACGCGGCCAGCGCGCCGCTTCCCGGCGACATCGACGAATACCTGTTCGCCGGGTTCCTGCGCGGCGAGCGGGTGGAGATGGTCGACTGCCTCACCGTGCCGTTGCAGGTGCCGGCGCACGCGCAGATCGTCCTGGAGGGCTACCTGGAGCCCGGCGAGCGGCTGCCCGAGGGCCCGTTCGGCGACCACACCGGCTACTACACGCCGGTCGAGCCGTTCCCGGTGCTGCACATCGAGACGATGACCACGCAGCGCGACCCGGTCTACCACTCGATCGTCACGTCGAAGCCGCCGCAGGAGGACCACGGCCTCGGCAAGGCCACCGAGCGGATCTTCCAGCCGCTGCTCAAGCTGATGATCCCGGACATCGTCGACTACGACCTGCCGGCCGCCGGGGTGTTCCACAACTGCGCGATCGTCTCCATCCGCAAGCGCTACCCGAAGCACGCGCAGAAGGTGATGAACGCGATCTGGGGCGCGCACCTCATGTCGCTCACCAAGCTGATCGTGATCGTCGACGAGGACTGCGACGTGCACGACTACAACGAGGTCGCCTTCCGCGCGTTCGGCAACGTCGACTACGCCCGTGACCTGCTGCTGACCGAGGGTCCGGTGGACCACCTCGACCACTCGTCGTACCAGCAGTTCTGGGGCGGCAAGGCCGGCGTCGACGCGACCCGCAAGCTGCCCACCGAGGGCTACACCCGCGGTTGGCCGGAGGAGATGACCATGGCCCCGGAAGTCGCGGCCCTGGTCGACAAGCGCTGGAAGGAGTACGGGATCTGATGGCCGTCCTCGACGCACCGGTGGAGAAGCCGGGCCGGGTCAAGTCCTTCCTCAAGCTCGTCGCGATCGAGCACTCGGTGTTCGCGCTGCCGTTCGCGTACCTGTCGGCGCTGACCGCCATGCAGGTCAACGGCGGGCACGTGCGGTGGCTCGACCTGCTGCTGATCACCGTGGCGATGGTCGGCGCGCGGACGTTCGCGATGGCCGCCAACCGGATCCTCGACCGGCGCATCGACGCCCGGAACCCGCGTACCGCCGGACGGGAACTGGTCACCGGGGCCGTGAGCGTGCGGACGGCCTGGACCGGCGCGGCCGTCGCGCTTGTGGTGTTCCTCGCCGCCGCCGCGCTGCTCAACCCCCTCTGCCTGGTACTGGCGCCGCTCGCCGTGGTGCCGCTGGTCGTCTACCCGTACGGCAAGCGGTTCACCAACTGGCCGCACGCCATCCTCGCGATCGCCCAGGCGGTCGGCCCGGTCGGCGCCTGGCTCGCGGTCACCGGCACCCTGGACGGCTCCTGGCCGGCCTGGCTGCTCGGCGCGGCGGTCGGCCTGTGGATCGGCGGCTTCGACCTGATCTACGCCTGCCAGGACTCCGAGATCGACCAGGAGATCGGCGTGCGCAGCGTGCCCGCCCGGTACGGCCGGCGCTTCGCCCTGCACGCCTCCACCGTCGCGCACGTGGTGACGTTCGCGCTGTTCATCTGGTTCGGCGCGCTGGTCGGCTTCGGTTGGCTCTGGTGGATCGGGCTGGCGTTGACCGCTGTCGCGTTCGGCTACCAGCACCTGGTGGTCAGCCCGACCGACCTCAGCAAGGTCAACCGGGCGTTCTTCACCGCCAACGGCTTCGTCGGCATCGCGCTGTTCGTGTTCGCCCTGCTCGACCTGGTGATCCGCCTCGACCTGCGTTCCTAGGCGTTGGTCGGGTAGCGGGCGCTCTCCAGCGTCCAGTCGATGGTGCCGCGCACCGCGTACGCGACCCCGTCGAGATGGTCGGTGACCGCCTCGTCCAACGCCGGCCCGAACGACGGCACGGCGGCGCGGAGCGCCACGAACTGTCGCATCGACTCCCGCCAGCGCTCGGCCACCCGGTCGACCGCCTCCGCCGCCGACACGCCCTGCTCGGCCTGCGTGGCCAGGACCAGGTTGTGCCCGCCCGAGGTGGCCCGGTCCCGGTCCAGCGAGGCCACGTCGTTGTACCAGGAGAGCAGGTCGTTGCCGGTGCGCGCGACCTGCCGCAGCAGCGGGTGGTGGTAGACCGCGTCGGGCAGCGGTCGGCCGCTGACGAACTCCACCAGCGGGTACGACACCTCCGCCGCCGAGGTTTCCCGCCGCAACTCGACGTACTCGCCGACGCTGGGACGGCGGCCGGCCTCCTTGTTGACCGCCTCCCGCCAGGTGCCGTCGAGGTGCCGGGCCACCGCGTCGGCGAAGCGCTGCCGCCACCGGGCCGGCATCCGGCGGCGCGGCTCCCGCCAGGCCAGCACCAGCAGCCGCCGCAGCGGACCGGTCAGGCCGCCGTGCCGGAGCCGGGGGCCGTCGTGCAGCAGTGCCAGCGTCCCGTCGCGCAGCGCCCGGATCTGCGCCGGATCGAGCCGGTTCGGCCCGTCGCACGCGTCGTCGACGAGGAAGAACCAGGTGAAGAGGGCGGTCAGCACCCGCAGGTCGGCTTCGCTGGCGTCCGGGTAGAGCCGCCCCGCGTACCGGGCGAAGCCGCCCCGGGCCAGCCGGTGCAGCGCGGCGTCGTCCAGCGGCAGACCCAGCTCGGGCAGCAGACCGAGCAGCCACTGCTGGACCCGGTCCGCGTGCGGCGAAGACCGGGCCGGAATCGGGCATTCGGCGCGCAGCGCCCAGAGGACCTCGCCGGTCGTCACCGATGCCTCCCGCGCGATCTGCTCCGGTGCGAATCGCCACCGGCAGCATGTCAGGTCGGCGGGACGAGCAGAGACCCGCCCGGACATCTCGGACGGCTCGCGTCGACCGGATCGCGGGGGTGCCCACCGGCGTGCGACGCCGACCAGGCAGGCTGAGGGTATGCGGGAACCATGGGTGGTCGGGGTCTCCGGAGCCTCCGGCACGCCGTACGCGGCGGCCGTCGTCGGCGGGCTCCTCGACGCGGGCGAGCCGGTGGACCTCATCGTGTCCCGGGCGGCACGGCTCACCGTGCTCGACGAGACCGGCCGGTCGTTCCGCGACGCGCACTGGGCCGAGGACCTCGCCGCCTGGCTCGGCCGGGACCTGACCGACGCGGACGTACGGCACTGGCCGGCGGGTGACCTGGCCGCCGGGCCCAGCAGCGGCTCCTACCGGGTACGCGGAATGGCGGTCGTGCCCGCGAGCACGGCGGCCTGCGCGGGCATCGCGATCGGGCTCTCCAAGGACCTGCTGCAACGCGCCGCCGAGGTCAACCTCAAGGAGCGCCGACCGGTGGTGGTGGTGCCCCGGGAGACGCCGGTGACCCGCAGTCACCTGGAGCATCTCCTCGCGTTGCACGACGCCGGGGCGGTGGTGCTGCCGGCCAGCCCCGGCTTCTACGGCGCGGGCGCGGCGGCCAGCGCGCAGCAACTGGTCGACTTCGTGGCCGGCAAGGTGCTGGACGCGCTCGGCGTGCCACACACCCTGTTCCGCCGCTGGTCCGGCCAGCTCGGCGCGGCCCGGGGTTGAGCCGTCGGTTCAGCTCGTTCGGCCGGGACGCCCGGCCGGTTGTCGCAGCGGGACGCGGACCGGACTGGTGTCCGGTCCGCCTGACGTTGTCCGCACCAGTTCAGTACATGCCGGCGTTGGCCGGACCCGGCCCGGTGGAGGCAGCCGGACCCACGTTGCGTGGCTTTCCGACCTCGTCCACCTCGTCCAGCATGCCCTCCCCCTCAAGCAGGGCCCGCACCTCGGATTCCCGAAACCGGCGATGCCCGCCTGGAGTCCGGATGCTTCCTATCCGGCCGGCCGCCGCCCATCTCGTCACAGTTTTCGGGTCCACCCGAAACAGCGCGGCGACCTCACCCGGTGTCAGCAGGCGATCTCCAGTGTCCACAGCCCCCTCCTCGCGTCGACGAAGCCCCTGGCTGAACACACTGCCCCCGGCTGGTGCGAGCCCAGAGCCGTCATGAGGGACGTATGGCAATTACAGCACCAGGGACCTGGCCTGTCCGCCAAACGCGAAAAATGCACTGACTGGGAAGTTAGTAAATGGTACTGGTGCAACCCCTACCTAGACGGTCAGTTTATGAACGGTTACTCACTGTTCTGACCAACGGATGCCGAAGGCGTCGCGTTACGCCCAACACGTTAAGGTCACTCTCCGTGGACGCTATCGACCTGAGCCTCGTCGACCTGCTGCGGGGCAACGCCCGCCTCTCGTACGCCGAGCTTGCCCGGCAGGTGGGCCTCTCCGCCCCCGCCGTGCACGAACGCGTCGGCAAGCTGGAGAGCAGTGGCGTGGTCCGGGGCTACCGCGCGGACGTGGAACCCGAGGCGATCGGCCTGGGTGTCACGGCGCTCATCGGCATCGTCGAGGACTCCGGCGCGGACTCCGACGACATGCTGGAGTCGCTGCGGGTGCTGCCCGAGATCGAATCCTGCTACTTCATGGCCGGCGTCGAGTCGTTCCTGCTCAAGGCCCGGGTCGGCACGATCGCCGAGCTGGAGCAGCTCATCGTGCGGCTGAACCGGACCCCCGGGGTCGCCTCGACGCGCACCGCCATCGCCCTCTCCACCAAGTGGGAGAACCGCCCCCAGCCGCTCGGCCCGCCGCCCGCCTGACCCTGCTGCGCCGCGTACCCCTGGTGTCGTCCGGCGCGCGGCGGTAGCGTGCGCCGATGACCTCGCCGGGACGCGGCGCGGCCGTGGTGACCGGGGCCGCCGGCGGCCTGGGCCGCGCCGTCGCCGCCGCGCTGCACGCCGACGGCTGGTCGGTGCTGCTCACCGACCTCGACCCGGACGCGGCAGCGGCCGCCGCCGTGCCGTTCGGCGGCTGGTCGGCCGCACTGGACGTCCGCGACGAGGCCGCGTGCGCCGAGATCGCGGCGACCGCCGCGAGTCGAGGCGGCCTCGGCCTCTGGGTCAACAACGCCGGCATCCTGGTCACCGGCCCCTCCTGGGAGCACGACGGGCCGACCCGCCGCCGGGTGCTCGACGTCAACGCGCTCGGTGCCATGAACGGCACACTCGCCGCGCTGGCGGTCATGCGCGACCAGGGCCACGGCCACGTCCTGAACATCGTCTCGCTGGCCGGGCTCATCGCCGCACCTGGCGAGACGGTGTACGCCGCCAGCAAGCACGCACTGCTGGCCTTCAGCCTCGGCACCCTCTCTGACCTGCGGATGGCCGGGTACCGGCGGGTGCACGTCTCCTGCCTCTGCCCGGACGGCATCTGGACCCCGATGCTGCACGACCGGCTGGACGACCCGGGCGCGCTGGCCTCGTTCACCGGGTCGATGCTGACCCCGCAGCGGGTGGCCGCCCGGGCGGCCCGGCTGGCCCGCCGGCCCCGCCCGGTGGTCAGCCTGCCCCGCTGGCGAGGCGCCCAGGTCCGGCTGCTGGACGCCCTGCCCCGACTCGCCGTCGGACTGAGCCCTCTCGTCCAGGCCGTCGGCCGGGCCGGGCAACGCCGACAGTCACGCCGCTCGACGCCTCCGGACCGCGGCTGAGCGCCGCTGGCCTGCTTGCTAGGTTTCCCGCGTGACTCATCTCGACCGGTGCGACGAGGCCAGCCGCAGCTGGGTGACCGAGGCGATCGCCGCCGTCGAGGCGGACGCGAACCGCTCGGCCGACACCCACCTGCTGCCGTTCCCACTGCCCCGGGACTGGGGAATCGACCTCTACCTCAAGGACGAATCGTCACACCCGACCGGCTCGCTGAAGCACCGGCTGGCCCGTTCGCTGTTCCTCTACGGCCTCTGCAACGGCTGGATCGGGCCGCGCACCACGATCGTCGAGGCGTCCTCGGGCTCCACGGCGGTCTCCGAGGCGTACTTCGCCCGGATGCTCGGGTTGCCGTTCATCGCCGTGATGCCCGCCTCCACCTCGCCCGAGAAGATCACGCAGATCGAGTTCCAGGGCGGCCGTTGCCATCTGGTGGACGACCCGGCGGGCGTCGTGGTCGAGGCCCGCTGGCTGGCCGAGGACTCCGGCGGCCACTTCATGGACCAGTTCACGTACGCCGAGCGGGCCACCGACTGGCGGGGCAACAACAACATCGCCGAGTCGATCTACGCGCAGTTGGGGCTGGAACGCCACCCGATCCCGGCGTGGGTCGTCGTGGGCGCCGGCACCGGGGGCACCAGCGCCACCATCGGCCGGTACGCCCGCTACCGCCGCCTGGCCACCAAGCTCTGCGTCGTCGACCCGGAGAACTCCGCCTTCTATCCGGCCTGGCTGGCCGCCGACTGGTCGGTGCGCACCGGCAGGGGCTCCCGCATCGAGGGGATCGGTCGGCCCACGGTCGAGGCGTCCTTCCTGCCGTCGGTCGTGGACCGGATGGTCCAGGTGCCGGACGCCGCTTCGCTGGCCGCGATGCGCGCCGGCTCGGCGGTGCTCGGCCGCCGGGTGGGCGGCTCCACCGGCACCAACCTGTGGGGCGCGTTCGGCGTGATCGCCGAGATGCTCGCCGAGGGCCGGACCGGCTCGGTGGTCAGCCTGATCTGTGACGCCGGTGACCGGTACGCCGACACGTACTACTCCGACGACTGGGTGGCCGCCCAGGGCCTCGATCTGGCGCCCCATGCCGCCACCATCGAGCGCTTCCTGACCAGCGGCGCCTGGCCCGCCTGAGCAGCGCGTCCCCGGCCCGCAGGTCTCGCGGGCTCCGGCCTCCGGTGCGGGGCCGGCTTCGCGCGTCGGCGTGTCGGATCGGCTCGGTCACCGTGGGTCGATGCGCTCCGCCAGGCCGGGGTAGCGCACCACGTAGCCGTCGGCGTCCAGGTCGATGTCCGCCGTGAAGGTGCCGCTGGCGAATCGGACCCGACCCGGCCCGAGCCCGGTGTAGATCTGCTCGGCCGGCACCACCTCCAGGCCGGGCAGCAGCACCCACGCGACGGTGATCCGGCGCGGCATGTCGGCCGGCCCGCTGGTCAGCCCGAGCCGGCGCACCGGGACGGCATTGAACAGCGGCGAGCCGCTCAGGTCGACGTCGAGCGCCTCGGCCAGGCGATCCGGGTCGTCGGTGCCCGGCAGGCCGGACCGGGGATGCCCGGCCCTGGTCAGCGCCGCGTCCAGGTCGCCCTGCTCGGCCGTGGTCACCCGCCACCGGGACGCGGCCCGCTCCAACGTCACCCGGCGCAGCCAGCCCGACCCCTCGGCCTCGACCTCGACGCGGGCGGTGCTCCAGTCGGGCGCCGTGGTCAGCCGGTAGCGGGCGGTGAACGGAATCGGGTCCACGGCGAGCAGCGTGCCCCGCGCCGCCAACCCGTCGCCGTCGGTGAACAGAGCCTGCTCACTGCCGGCGGTGTCCGTCCGGGACCAGAAGATCGACTTCGTCATGGTCGCCATGAGCCGGACGTTACGCGACCAGACCGACATCGGCCACGGCATGCGCGAACGCCGCCGCGAAGCGTGCGCTCCGCGACGGCGTTCCGGTGGATCAGTGGGATCAGTGGGTACGCGCCGCCGGCCGGCCGCCGAAACCGCGACGGTCGTCGCGCGGCCGGTCGTCCCGACCGCGACCCTCGGAGCGGTAACCACCCCGGGTGTCCCGGTCGGCGAAACGCCGCTCGTCGGCCGGCCGGTCACCCCGGTCAGCCTGCGGCCGGTCGCCGAAGCGCCGCTCGCCGGTGGGCCGGTCGCCGTACTGCCGGTCGCCGGTCGGACGGTCGCCCGTCGGACGGTCGCCGTAGCGGCGCTCACCCTGCGGTCGGTCGCCGTACTGCCGGTCGCCGGTCGGGCGGTCGCCGTAGCGCCGCTCGCCCTGCGGCCGGTCGCCGTAGCGCCGCTCGCCGGTCGGTCGGTCGCCCCGGCCGTCCCGGTCGCCGAACTGCGGGCGGTCGCCGTAGCGCCGTTCGCCGCTGGGTCGGTCGCCGTAACCCCGGCTGTCCCGATCGGCGTAACGCCGCTCGCCCTGCGGGCGGTCGCCGTACTGCCGGTCGCCGGTCGGGCGGTCGCCGTAGCGGCGCTCACCCTGCGGCCGGTCGCCGTAGCGGCGCTCGCCGGTCGGCCGGTCACCGAAGCGGCGCGGACCCCCGGAACGGTCGTCGAAGCGGCGTGCGCCGCCGGAGCGGTCGCCGAAGCCGCGAGGCTCCGCTTCCACGCGAACCGGGACGCCACTGGGCTCGCGGGCGCCGATCAGCTCGGCCAGCACCGGGTCGCCGACCCGGACGCGGGTCTCGGCCGGCGCCACGCCGGCCTTCTCCAGCATGGCGAGGGTGGTACGACGCTGCTTGGGCAGCACCAGCGTGGCGACCGCGCCGGACTCGCCGGCCCGGGCGGTGCGGCCGGCGCGGTGCAGGTAGTCCTTCGGGTCCTTCGGGGGGTCGACGTGCAGCACCAGGGTGACCCCGTCGACGTGGATGCCCCGGGCCGCCACATCCGTGGCGACCAGGACGTTCATCCGGCCCTCACGGAACTCGGCCAGGGTCTTGGTCCGCATCCGCTGGGTCTTGCCGCCGTGCAGCCCACCGGCCCGTACGCCGACCGCCGCGAGCTGCTCGACGAGCCGGTCCACACCCAGTTGGGTGCGGGCGAAGACCATGGTCCGCCCGTCCCGGGCGGCGATCGACGCGGCCACCGGGAACTTCTCGTGCGGCGGGATCAGGAGCATGTGGTGATCCATGGTGGACACCGACGCGGTGGACGGCGCGGTGGAGTGGGTCACCGGGTCGTTCATGAACCGCCTGACCAGCGCGTCGACGTCACCGTCGAGGGTGGCCGAGAAGAGCAGCCGCTGACCGTTGGCCGGCGTCTTCGCCAGCAGTTCGGTCACCTCGGGCAGGAAGCCCATGTCGGCCATCTGGTCAGCCTCGTCGAGCACCGTCACCTCGACGTCGTCGAGCTGGCAGATGCCCCGCTCGATCAGGTCGCCGAGCCGGCCCGGGGTCGCAACGATGACCTCCACGCCGCGCCGGAGCGCGTCGATCTGGCGGTCGTACGGAACGCCGCCGACGGCGGTCTTCAAGAAGATGCCGACGGACTTGCCCAGCGGCACCAGCGCATCGTTGACCTGCATGGCCAGCTCACGGGTGGGAACCAGGACCAGGGCGCGCGGCCGCATCGGCCGGGCCCGGTTGCGGGTGGCGAGCCGAGCGATCATCGGCAGGCCGAAGGCGAGCGTCTTGCCCGACCCGGTCTGCCCACGGCCCAGCACGTCCCGGCCGGCGAGGGCGTCCGGAACGGTGGCCCGCTGGATCTCGAACGGAGCGGTGATGCCCTGGCGGGCCAGGGCACGAACCAGCGGCTCGGGCAGACCCAGGCCGGCGAAGTCGATCGGCTCGGCGGTCTCGGACGGAGTGTTCTCGGTCGAGACCGGCTCGGCCGCGACGACGCTGGACGTCTCCGGGGCTGCGTCGATCGCCACCGGGGTGGAATCGAAAACGGACGAAACGGTGCTGGAGTCAGCAGAGGTGGTCAACAAATGCCTTTCGAGCGGGGCGCATCTTCGCGATGGCCTGCCGCGGCTGTGCCGCCGGATCGCCCGCAAGATCGCCCAAGGGCGCGCACCACGCGCGCCGGGTCAGTGATCTCGACCAGTGTACGGCGCTTCGGCGAAGCCGCCAGCCGGTTGACCGACGGTAGTGGGCGGACTCACGGACCCGCGAACCCGCCCGGTCGCCGGATCAGCCGTTGAGCACGCTGCCCACCAGGCCGTCCAGGGCATCGTTGGCGAGCAGCACGACCAGCACGCTGATCCCCACCAGCAGCCCCAACGCGGCGATCAGGACGATCACCACCCGGGTGTTTCGCGATCGCTCGGCCGGCGTGTCCGACCAACCCTGGGCGAGGATGTGCCCGGTCAGCGACCCGGAATTCTCCACCGCCGCGTTGGCCGGCAGGGCGATCGTGGCGAATCCCGGCCCCTCACCGCCGCCGTAGACGGTGCCCGCCAGGTCGGTGCCGCCGTCGCGCCTTCCGGCGTGGGGGCCGGCCGGCGCGTCCCGCCGGGCGGGGCCTCCCGGCGGCGTGGTCGTCCGGTAGCCCGTACCACCGGTCGCCGGCGTGCCGGCGGTGGACGGTGGCCAGCTCGGCAGCGCGGGCGCCGGCACCACCGGTGGGGCCGAGACAGGAGCCTCGGCCCGTGCGCCGCTCGGGGCCGACGTCGCGGCATCCGATGTCCGGGCGCTGCTCGGGGCCGACGTCGCGGCATCCGATGTCCGGGCGCTGCTCGCGGCCGACGTCGCGGCACCCGACGTCCATGCGTTGCTCGGGGCCGACCAGGCGGCATCCGACGTCCCTGCGCCGCCCGGGGCCGGCGGTGCGGCATCCCGGGTCTGCTGTGCCCCGGTCGGGGCGACGTGCGAGGCGTTGACGGTTCGGGGTGCCGCGTCGGTCACGGACGGCCACGCGGCCGGCGGCGCGGAGACCGACGCGGTGGCCCGTACGCCCGGCGTGCCGATCGTCGCCGGGGGCGGCGGGAACGGTGGCGCCGGCATCGGACCGGGCGGCGGCGGTGGCGCGGGCACCGGCGGGCCGGGCGGCGGCATCGGCGGCCCGGGAACCGGTGGTGTCGGCGGACCCGGCATGGGCGGCAGCGGCGAGGGCGGCGGCACGGGTGGCCCTGGCACGGGCGGCACCGGGGCCGGTGGCGGCGTGGGGGAGGGGCCCGGCGTCGGCGACGGGCCGGGCGGGTACGGACCCGGACTCGGCGCGGGCTCCGGGTCACCGGGCCCGGGAGGCGTCGGTTCCGGGGTCGGCGGCTCGGGAGGCTGCACCGGCTCCGGAGGCTGCGCCGGCTCCGGTTGCTCGGGCTTGACCGGCCCCGACCGGTAGACGGCGGACGTGCTGGCCCGGGAGTCCGGCGTGCCCTCGCTGCCGGCCGCGACCCGGCTGCTGCCCGGCACCGTGGCGCTGGCCCGCGCGGGAGCGGTCGAGGTGGCTCGCTGGCCGGGCAACGGGACGCCGACCGGGCTGGCCGAGCCGGTCGCCCGGTAGGTGGTCGCGCTGGCCGGGGCGCTCGCCGGGAGATCACCGGGCAGCGCTCCGACGGTCGCGACGCTCGCGCGGGCCCGCACCGGGGCCGCGGCGGTCGGGGCAGGGGCAGCGTCATCCGGCGCCGGCTGCTCGACGTCCGCCTCGCGGGGCTGAGCGATGGCGGCGTTCTCGGCGCGAGCGTCGTCGGTGCCAGCGTCGTTCGCGGCGTCGTCCTCTGGCGCGGTGGCGTTCACGTCGGGCGTGGCGGCCTTCGCGTCGTCCGTGGCAGCCTTCGCGTCGTCGGCGGCCTCCGTGGGGGCCTGCCCGTCGAGCGTGGCGGCGGCTTCGCCGTCGAGCGGGTCGGCCTCCGTCAGCGCGGAGTCGACACTCTCCGCCGGATCTCTCTGCTCGGCCATCTCCGCCCTCCGCGCCACGCTCGCACCCGGCCCGTGACATCGGACCGGATGTGCCTGGTTGTCACCGTGCCACAGATCGCCCCGGGCGGACAGCCGGAGGCCGTGTGGCGGCTCAGCGGTCGGTGCTCGGGCTGTTCGTCGGGCTGTCGCTGGACGTCCCGCTCCGGCTGGTGGACGGTGTGGCGGTCGCGGAGGCTGATGCGCTGGTCGGTGCCGTGGTGGGTGGCGGCGGCGGGGTCGACGGCGTGTTCGTCGGGCTGCCCGTCGGGGTCGGCGTGCTGCTGCCGGTCGGCTTCGGGGTCGGGGTGCCGGTGGGCTTGGGGGTGGCCGATCCGGTCGGCTTGGGCGTCGGCTTGGTGGTCGGCGTCGGCTTCGCGGTGGGGGTCGGCTTGGTGGGCGGGGTCGGCGTGGTGGTGGGGGGCGGCGGAAGGGGCACGGTCGGAGTCGGCACCGCCCCGATCACCCGGGTCGCGGCGTAGAGCCGGGACCAGCCGACCACCGAGATCTTGACCACGTCGCCGGTCGTGGGCGCCTGCACCATCTTGCCGTTACCGATGTACATGCCGACGTGGTGGATCGTGGTCCAGCTGCTGCCGGAGGCGAAGAAGAGCAGGTCGCCGGGGAGCAGTGCGCTCTGCGGCACGGTGCGGGAACGGGTGGCCGCGTACTGGTCGCGGGAGACCCGGGGCAGGTCGAAGTAGTCGGCGCCCGGGGACCGGTACGCCGCCCACATCAGACCGGAGCAGTCGAACTCGTCCGGCCCCTCCTCCGACCACTTGTACGGGTCGCCGAGCTGGGCGAGCGCGTACCGGACGGCGGCCAGCGCCCGCGGGTGCGCGGACATCCCGCTGCTGCTCTGGCCGACGACGTAGCCCGCGCCCAGCTGCTGCTCGGCGGCCTCCTGCTGACGCTCGAGCTCGATCAGCTGCGTGGCGTTGTCCTTGCGCAGTTTGAGCAGGCTGGCCTCGGCGGTGCGCAGCGCCTTCTCGCCGGTGGCGAACTCGGCCTCGGCGGCGTCGACGGCGGTCTTGGCCGTGGCGTGCGCCTGGTAGGCGGCCTGCTCGTTGGCGCGAGCCCGGGACAGCTCGCCGGCCACGGCGGTGGTGGCGCCCTCGACCTTCTCGCCACGGTTGATCCGCTGGAGCCGGCTCAACCCCTGGATGTCGTTGGCGAAGTCACCGGGCGGCAGGGCGGCGGCTGCCTTGACCGCGTCCGAGGCGGCCGCGTCGGCTGCCTGCTGGGCGCGGAGGAGGGCGTCCTGCGTGGTCGCCAGCACCTTGCCGGCGGCGGCGAGCTGGGCCTGCGCGTCGGTGCGTTTCTGCCGGGTCAACAGGAGTTGGTCGCCGAGCAGGCCGACCTGGCTCTCGGCGGCGGCGATCTGGGCGGCCAGCGGGCCGGCGCCGATGTTGACGACCGGCGGGGCGGGGATGCCGGCGACGGGCGGGCTGCCGGGCACCTGCGGCGCGCCGATCGACGGCGGGCGGGCGCCGGTGTCCGGCACCGTCGTGGGCACGGCGGGCTCGGCGTACGCGGGAGTGGCCAGCACGGCGGCGGCGATCGCGCCGAGCAGGGCTGCCCAGAGCTTCGGTCGCAGCACCGGCGAGATCACCGGGCTCCGTCGTCGCTGCCGTCGCCCGCGCCCGCTGTCGACCATTCCACTCCCCGTCCGGTGCTCGGCGCCGCGCTTGGTGGGCACGGCCGTCGGGACGGTACCAGTGTGTGAGTTCCGCCCCACCTTGTCTTACCGCACGACGGCAGTGATGTCGATGCATCGGTGGGTTACGGGAGGCTGAGAGTCCGGTGAAGTGGATCCCTGCCGCCGACCGTGCCGCCGGGGCCACCGGAACGCCGACGTACCCTCGGGAGGGACCGCAGGTGGAAGGGACGTGCCATGGACGCCGGACTCAAGCGTGAGCTCGAAGCGAAGGTGTACGCCGGTGAGCGGCTGAGCCGCGAGGACGGCATCGCCCTCTACGACAGCGACGACCTGACCTGGTTGGGGCGGCTGGCGCACCACAAGCGCACCGAGCTCAACGGCGAACGGGTGATGTTCAACGTCAACCGTCACCTCAACCTCACCAACGTGTGCTCGGCGTCGTGTGCGTACTGCTCGTTCCAGCGCAAGCCGGGCGAGAAGGACGCGTACACGATGCGCATCGACGAGGCGGTCCGCAAGGCCAAGGAGATGGAGGACGAGCAGCTCACCGAGCTGCACATCGTCAACGGCCTGCACCCGACGCTGCCGTGGCGCTACTACCCGAAGGTGCTGCGCGAGCTGAAGGCGGCGCTGCCGAACGTCAAGCTCAAGTGCTTCACGGCGACCGAGGTCCAGTGGTTCGAGAAGATCAGCGGCCTGAGCGCCGACGAGATCCTCGACGAGCTGATGGACGCCGGCCTGGAGTCGCTGACCGGCGGTGGCGCGGAGATCTTCGACTGGGAGGTCCGGCAGCACATCGTCGACCACGCCTGCCACTGGGAGGACTGGTCGCGCATCCACGCCCTGGCGCACCGCAAGGGCATGAAGACCCCGGCAACCATGCTGTACGGCCACATCGAGGAGCCCCGGCACCGCGTCGACCACGTGCTGCGGCTGCGCGAGTTGCAGGACGAGACCGGCGGCTTCGCGGTCTTCATCCCGCTGCGCTACCAGCACGACTTCGTGGACTCGGCGGACGGCAAGATCCGTAACCGGATCCAGGCGCGCACCACCATGGCCTCGCCGGCCGAGTCGCTGAAGACGTTCGCCGTGTCCCGACTGCTCTTCGACAACGTGCCGCACCTGAAGAACTTCTGGGTGATGCACGGTCTCTCGGTGGCCCAGCTCTCGCTGAACTTCGGTGTGGACGACCTGGACGGCTCGGTGGTCGAATACAAGATCACGCACGACGCCGACTCGTACGGCACCCCGAACACCATGCACCGCGACGACCTGCTGCACCTGATCTGGGATGCCGGGTTCCAGCCGGTCGAGCGGGACACCCGCTACAACGTGGTCCGGGAGTACGACAAGGCGCCGTCGCTGGCCGAGCGCCGCGCCGAGCCGCAGCAGGTCTGGGCCTGAGGCACCACGTACCCTCGCAGTCGATGACCGAGCAGCGCGGAGCCGAGCAGCAGGGCGGGTTTCCCCGGCGGGACGCCGAGGGACGCGTGCGTACCCTGGGCGATCTGCTCGGGGTGTGCCTGGCCGGCGTGGTCATCGGCGTGCTGGCGCTCGTGCTGTTCGAGTGGGCGTTCGCCTCGTTCGGCGCCGGCGACTTCGGCCATACCAACGGTTGGCTGGCGGTGATCCTGCCGGCCTGGCTGTTCTGGGACGATTTCCGGGCCTGGGATTTCGGCGCGGCCCGGGTGGTGGCGGCGTTCGTCGCGCTGGCGGTCGCGGTGCTCGTGGGGCTGCTGGTCGCCGGGCTGGCCGCCGGGTTCCCGCCGCTGCTGTCCGGCGCGTTGGGGGCACTGGCGTTCACCGTGGCGTACGCGCTTGTCTGGTTCCGCGGCGTCCGTTGGCTGGCCCGCCGGACCGGCTGACCCCGACCAGGTTGACTCTTCCGCCGGCACCGGCGGCTGACGGAGAGAACGGAAGTGGTGCAGGTGAGCGCGGCGGTCAAGTACACGCTGGGCCGGATCGGGCTGTTCGTCGCCGTGCTGGCGGGTCTCTGGCTGGTCGACATGAACGTGTTCCTGAAGCTGATGCTGGCGCTGGTCTTCTCCGCCGCGCTCTCCTTCTTCCTGTTGCGCGGCTGGCGCGACGAGATGGCCGAGGAGATGGCCAGCGCCGCCGAGCGCCGTCGCACCGAGAAGGAACGCCTCCGCGCGGCCCTGGCCGGCGACGACGACCACCCCGACGAGCCTGAGCGGAAGCCGTAGGGCCGGAACGCCGCTCCACCGCCGTGATCAAGAGGTTTGCGTCACCAGGACGGCTTCCGGTGACGCAAACCTCTTGATCATCGGCGTTCGGCGCAACCGGCGTTGGGCGCAACCGGCGCTGGGCCTACCAGTTGGTGGAGCCGGGGACCTTGGGCCAGGGCTTCGAGGTGGGCTTGATGAGGTACGCGATGCCGCCCGAGCCGCCGGAGACTCCGCCGCTGGCGTTGGTGCGCTTGGTCCGCAGCCAGATCTGCTCGAACTGCGCCCGCTTGTAGACGTTGCGCACGACGTCGTTGCTGGACGACGCGGGGTCGTTGACGATGACGTCGCCGTCAGCGGTGAAGCCGACCACCACGAACAGGTGCCCGGAGGTGCCGTAGTTCGCCCCGTCCAGCTCGCTGGCGAGGAAGGACTGGCTGGTCACCACGGGGATGCCGGCGGCGACGAAGCGCTCCAGCTCGTCCAGCGAGTGCAGCCGGGTCACCCGCCCCTCCAGTCCGGGGAAGCTGGCCGCGTACGCGGTGTTGAACGGCCAGTTGCCGGCGCCGTCGTACGCGTAGTCGTAGGTCATCCGGGCGGCGTGGTTGACCGTCGGGTCGGGATAGGTCGGGTCCACCCAGGAGGTGTCGGCCTCCGACGGCTTGCGCCCCCAGTACTCGACGACCATCTCCGTGGAGGTGGGCGAGCACCACGCCTCGCCGCCGCCGTCGTACTCCGGGTAGTGCCCGGCGTGCACGTTCTGCGAGTAGCGCGGCACCGGCAGCTCGACACCCCAGGCGATGTGCCCGGCGCTCGGCGGCACGGTGAACCGGTCCGGCACGGTGGAGCTCATCGCGCCGAGCATCCGCACCACCGGCGCGGCGGTCTGCCCCGGCGCCCGGTAGAGGGTCAGCCGCAGCTGGTACGACCGCAGCAGCACTCCGGCGTCGGCGTCGTCGATGCTGAAGGTGTCCGTCCAGATCGTCGACCAGGGGTCACCCTGCTTGTTGACGCTGGTCCGCTTGATGTCGGTGTCGCCGGAGGCCCAGCGGCCCATGACGTACCACGGGGTCTGGTCGCCGCTGGTGTAGCTGCCCTGCATCTCCACCTGGATCCAGGTGCCGGCGGGGGTCTCCGCGTTCCAGGAGGCGATCAGCTCGGTCGCGTCGAAGCCGACCTGGGTCACCGGCGAGGTCCAGGTGCCGTACTCCCAGGTGCGGGTGGTGCCGGTGTGCGGGTCGGCGTACTCGATGGTGCCGGCCGGGCGGGCCAGGGTGACGCCCGCTCGCGCGCCGGGCACGACGCGGGTGCCGTCCCGGCTGCCCCGGTGCCAGTCGGCGGGGCCGGACCAGTCCTGGAAGGTGATCTGCTCGTCGTGGGTGGGGGCCGGCGGCCGGGCCGCCGTCGCGGGGGCTGCGGTGGCGAGCAGGGTGAGCGCGCTGACGCCGGCGAGGGCGGCCGCGTGCAGGCGGGAGGAGGCCATGGGTGCTCCGCGGTGTCGAGTGGGGGCATCGTCGCTGGTCAGTGTTCCGCTTGGAGGGAAGTTTCGCCAGATGTTCGACGGCAGAAAATCTTTGCCGCAGCGATGGTCAACCTGGGATGCACAAGGCAGCGATCGATATTGATATGACCATGTGACTGATGGTGAAGTGTGCTTCACCGAGCGGGACATCCCGCCCTCCGAGGAGGTAGTCCATGACCCTGGGCAGACCCCACCCTCTCCGTCGTCTCCTGGTGCTCGCCGTCGTCACCGGGCTGGGAATCGTCACCGTCGCCGCCGGACCGGTCGCCGCCCAACCGGCACCGGACCGCACCGCCGAGCCGGCCGCCGCCGGCTACCGGGTGCTCGGGCCCCGGACCCTCGCCGACCGCAACGCGGTGGCCCGCACCGGGGCCGCCATCGACTACTCCGAACACGGCGTCCTGCACGTCTCGGCCACCGCCGGCGAGGCCGCCGCCATCGGCAGGCTCGGCTTCCGGCTGGAGCCGCTCGCCCCGCCACCGAACGCCGAACGCGGCGCCGGCGAGGTGGGCACGCTGGCCTTCCCGCCCGCCGACTCCAACTACCACGACTACGCGGAACTGACCGCCGTCGTGAACCAGACCGTCGCCGACCACCCGGCCATCGCCCGCAAGATCAGCATTGGTACGTCGTACGAGGGTCGCGACCTGATGGCCGTGAAGATCTCCGACAACGTCGGCACCGACGAGAACGAGCCGGAGATCCTGTTCAACTCCCAACAGCACGCCCGCGAGCACCTGACCGTCGAGATGGCGATCTACCTGCTCAACCTCTTCACCGACAGCTACGGCAGCGACTCCCGGATCACCAACATCGTCAACAGCCGGGAGATCTGGATCGTGCCGACGGTCAACCCGGACGGCAGCGAGTACGACATCGCCACCGGGTCGTACCGGTCCTGGCGCAAGAACCGCCAGCCCAACAGCGGCTCGTCAAACGTCGGCACCGACCTCAACCGCAACTGGGGCTACAACTGGGGCTGCTGCGGCGGCTCCTCCGGGTCGACGTCGTCGGAGACCTACCGCGGCCCGTCCGCGTTCTCCGCCCCCGAGACGCAGGCGCTGCGCAATTTCGTCAACAGTCGTGTCGTCGGCGGCACCCAGCAGATCAAGGCCAACATCGACTTCCACACCTACTCGGAGCTGGTGCTCTGGCCGTACGGCTACACGACCGCGAACACCGCCACCGGGATGAGCGCCGACCAGTACAACACGTTCGCCACCATCGGCCAGCAGATGGCGGCCACCAACAACTACACCCCGGAGCAGTCCAGCGACCTCTACATCACCGACGGCGACAGCCTCGACTGGATGTGGGCCACCCACAACATCTGGGCGTACACCTTCGAGATGTACCCCGGCTCGTCCGGCGGCGGCGGCTTCTACCCGCCCGACGAGGTGATCACCGCGCAGACCACGCGCAACCGGGAGGCGGTGCTGCTGCTCAGCGAGTACGCCGACTGCCCGTACCGGGCCATCGGCAAGCAGTCGCAGTACTGCGGCGGTGGCGGCGGCACCACGGTCTGGTCGGACACCTTCGAGACCGCCACCGGCTGGACCACCAACCCCGCCGGCACCGACACCGCCACCCTCGGGGCCTGGGAACGGGGTGCCGCCCAGGCCACCACGTCCTCCGGCGCCAAGCAGCTCACCCCGTACGCCGGATCCAACGACCTGGTCACCGGCCAGCTCGCCGGCTCGGCGGCGGGTGACTACGACGTCGACGGCGGCGTGACCAGCGCCCGGTCCCCGGCGGTGACCCTGCCGTCGTCCGGCACGCTGACCCTCTCGCTGGCCTGGTACCTGGCGCACGGCTCGAACGCCTCGTCGGCCGACTATCTGCGGGTGAGCGTGGTGCACAACGGCGGCACCACGGCCCTGCTCACCCAGGCCGGCGCGGCCGCCAACCGCAACGGGACCTGGGCGGTGGCGAACCTCAACCTCACCCCGTACGCCGGCCAGTCGGTCCGCATCCTCGTCGAGGCGGCGGACGCCTCCGGAGCCAGCCTGGTGGAGGCGGCTGTGGACAACGTCACCATCACGTCCTCCTGATCGGGTGGGGCCCCGCTCCGCCCCCGGCGGGGCCCCGCCACCCGCTCCGAGACTCCCGATCCGGGACATATGCCGCCCCCGTGACCACGATCCCGATCGACGAGTGTTGATCAACACTTGATCGATCCGGCACGTCCCGGCGGTGCGCTACCGTCTTATCGACCACTCCGCAGCGAAGCCGGTGCGAAACCGGCGCTGTCCCGCAACTGTGATGCCCCGCCCGACGGCGGGGACGAGCCAGGTCGCCTGCGGATGGGTCGCGACACGCGCTCTCGAGGAAGGGCGCCTCGTGGGCGGGCGTAACGAGTCCTGTCGGCGAAGCACCACACTCCTCGACCGACAGGAGGCCCCCATGTTCAGACGTACCCCTCGGCTCTTCGCCGCGACCCTCGCGGTCGCCGCGCTCGCCCTCGGCGCCTGCGCCGAGAAGACCGACGACAAGCCGAGCGCGGGCACCGCCGCCGCCAACTACCCGGTGACGGTCGGCGCGCTCACCCTCGACAAGCGTCCCGAGAAGATCGTGTCGCTCTCGGCCAGCGCCACCGAGATGCTCTTCGCGATCGGCGCGGGCCCGCAGGTGAGTGCGGTCGACGACCAGTCCAACTACCCGGCCGACGCGCCCAAGACCGACCTGTCCGGCTTCCAGCCCAACGCCGAGGCGATCGCCGGCAAGAACCCCGACCTGGTGGTGCTCTCCAACGACATCAACAAGATCGTCGACCAGCTCGGCAAGCTGAAGATCCCGGTGTACCTGACCCCGGCCGCCACGACGCTGGACGACTCGTACCGGCAGATCACCGAGCTGGGCACCCTGACCGGGCACGCCGACCAGGCCGCCGACGTCGCCACCGGGATGAAGGACGACATCGCCAAGCTGGTCAAGGACCTGCCGCAGCGTGCCGAGAAGCTCACCTACTACCACGAGCTGGGCCCCGAGCTGTACAGCGCGACCAGCAAGACCTTCATCGGCTCGCTCTACAGCCAGGTCGGCCTCGTCAACATCGCCGATGCGGCTGACGCCGACGGCAAGAGCGGCGGCTACCCGCAGCTCTCCCAGGAGTTCATCGTCAAGGCCGACCCGGACTTCGTCTTCCTGGCCGACTCCAAGTGCTGCCAGCAGAACGGCGACTCGGTCAAGGCCCGCAGCGGCTGGGCCGGCCTCACCGCGGTGAAGAACAACCAGGTGGTCACGCTTGACGACGACATCGCCTCCCGCTGGGGCCCGCGGATCGTGGACCTGCTCCGGGTGATCATCGACGCGGTCGCCAAGGTGCCCGCGTGATGACGACCCGTCGGTGACCGGGACGCCGATGGCCGCCCCGCCACCCACCACCCCGCCGGCCGGGACGCCCTCCACGTCCCGGCCCGGCGGGCTGCCGTCCGTCGCTGGGCTGCCGTCCCCTGGTCAGCCCGGTGGGCTGCCGCCCGTCGGTGGGGGCGCGGGGATGCCCGCTGCTGGGGCGCGGCCCGCCGGGGTGCGCAAACGCCTGTTGGTCGCCGGCGTCCTCGCGGTGCTCGTCGCGCTCCTCGCCGGGGTGTCGCTCGGGCCGGTCAGCCTGCCGTCGGGCAGCGTCGCCGCCGAGTTGCTCAACCTGATCCCCGGGGTGCACCTCGACAGCGGGCTGACCGAGCGGGAAATCGCCATCGTCACCGAACTGCGGCTGCCCCGGGTCGTGCTGGGCCTCCTCGTCGGCGGTCTGCTCGCCCTGGCCGGCGGCTGCTACCAGGGTGTGTTCCGCAATCCGCTGGCCGACCCGTACCTGCTCGGCGTGGCCGCCGGCGCGGGCCTCGCGGTCACCGCGGTGATCGCCCTCGGCGGCGTCGGTCGGCAGGGCGCGATCTCCGGGCTGCCGTTGACCATCCCACTGGCCGCGTTCGCCGGCTCGCTGCTCGCCGTGACGATGACCTACCTGCTCGGCGCGGCCGGCGGGCGGAGCAGGTCTCCGGCGATGCTGATCCTGGCCGGGGTCGCGGTCTCCGCGTTCCTCTCCGCCGGGCAGACGTACCTGCTCCAGCGGCACTCCGACAGCATCCAGCCGGTCTACTCCTGGCTGCTCGGCCGGCTGGCCACCGCAGGTTGGCACGACGTGCTGCTGGTGCTGCCGTACGCCGCCCTGACCACCGTGGTGGTGCTGCTGCACCGCCGCGAGCTGGACGTCCTCGCGGTCGGCGACGACGAGGCGAGGAGCCTCGGCCTGCACCCGCAGCGCACCCGCTACCTGCTGATCGCCGCCGCGTCGCTGGGCACCGCCGCGGCGGTCTCCGCGACGGGGCTCATCGGCTTCGTCGGCATCATCGTGCCGCACACGGTCCGGCTGCTCGCCGGGTCGAGCTACCGGGTGATCCTGCCGCTGTCACTGCTGTTCGGGGGCGCTTTCCTGGCCCTGACCGACGTGGTGGCCCGGACCGCCGCCGCCCCGGCCGAGGTGCCCATCGGCGTGGTCACCGCACTGCTCGGCGGCCCGTTCTTCGTCCTCGTGCTGCGGACCGCCCGACGGGTGCTCACGTGAGCCCCGAGCCCGGACCGGCGGGCGTGTCCGCTCCCCGGCAGGTCGAAGCGCCGGCCGTCGAGGTGCGGGGGTTGCACGTCAGTCTGGGCGGCACGCCGATCCTCACCGGCGTCGACCTCACCGTCGCGGCCGGCGAGTGGGTCACCGTGATCGGCCCGAACGGCGCCGGCAAATCCACCCTGCTGCGCGCCGTCGGCGGCCTGCTGCCCGCGCCGGAGGCCATCACCTTGTTCGGTACGCCGAGCACCGCACTGCGCCGCCGCGACCGCGCCCGGGTGGTGGCGACGGTGACGCAGTCCCCGGTGGTGCCGCCCGGCATGTCGGTGCTGGACTACGTGCTGCTCGGCCGCACCCCCTACATCCCGCCGCTGGGTCGGGAGTCGACCGCGGACGTCGCCGCCGTGCACGAGGTGCTGGACCGCCTGGACCTCACCGGCTTTCACCGCCGCGAGCTGGCGACCCTCTCCGGGGGCGAACGACAACGTGTCTTCCTCGCCCGCGCGCTCGCCCAGGGCGCGACGCTGCTGCTGCTCGACGAGCCGACCAGCGCGCTGGACATCGGTCACCAGCAGGAGGTTCTGGAGCTGGTCGACCAGTTGCGTCGCGCGCACGGCCTGACGGTGCTCGCCACCATGCACGATCTCTCGCTGGCCGGGGAGTACGCGGACCGGATGGTGATGCTGGCCGACGGCCAGGTGGTGGCGACCGGGACGCCGCACGAGGTGCTTACCGAACACCTCCTCGCCATCCACTACCGGGCCAGCGTCCGGGTGGTCCCCGGCACCAACGGCCCTCTGGTGGTCCCCATCCGCCCCCGCCCGGCCTGACCCTCGCCGTCACCCCAGGTCGATGACCGAGAAGAGTGCTCCCTGGGGGTCGCGGAGGGAGGCGAACCGGCCGGTCGGGATGTCGCGGGGTGGCACGAGGATCGTTCCGCCCAGTTCGGCGGCGCGGGCGGCGGCGGCGTCCGCGTCGGTCACCGCGAAGTACACCGTCCAGTACGCCGGGAGGTCGGCCGGGTAGCCCTCGCCCAGCGGCGGCATCATGCCGGCGACGATCCGCGCGCCGAGCCGCCATGCCGTGTACGTCATCGCCCCGACCTGCTGCTCGTCCGGCTGCCAGCCGAACACCAGCTCGTAGAAGACCTTCGCGCCCTCCGGGTCGGGGGTGACCAGTTCGTTCCAGCTCATCGCGCCGGGCACGTTGAACACCTCGGCACCGGGCATCGTCAGTGGCTGCCAGACGCTGAACGTGGCGCCCGCCGGGTCGGCGAACACCGCCATCCGGCCCCGGTCGAAGACCTCGAACGGCGGCACCACGACCTGCCCGCCGGCCCGTTCGACCCGGCCGGCGACCAGTTCCGCGTCGTCGGTGGCGACGTACGTCGACCAGATCGGCACCTGGTCGGGGATGGCCGGCGGGCCGGCACCGGCCACCGGCCGGCCGTCGAGCAGGAAGACTGTGTAACCGCCCGCCTCGGGCTCCGGTGTCACCCGTCCGGTCCAGCCGAACAGTTCGGGGTAGAAGCGCCGCGCGTCGGTCAGGTCCGGGGTTGCCAGGTCAGCCCAGCACGGCGTACCCGGCGGGACGGTGCTCACGTCAAGACCCCTCTCGGCCGGCGGCCACAGCGGCCCCCCTGCCGAAATCCTGGCACCGTCCCGCCGTCGCACGGGGCGGAAACGGACGAATCGTCAGCTGAACCGGCGACCCTCGTCCCGTCGGTACGCCCAGGCCGCGAGGGAGGCGAGCAGCACGACCCAGACGCCGAGCATGATCAGCGCCAGCGGCTCGATCGGGTAGTCGCCGACCGCCGACCACATGAGTTCGGCCGCGCCCCGGGTGGGCAGGAACGGTGCGATCGTCTCGATGAACCCGGGCGCGTCTCCCGGGGCGGAGAGCAGCCCGCCGCCGAACGCGAGCGGCAGGAAGACGACCTGCGCCACCACGATCGCCGCCTTGCTGGGCAGCGAGTAGCCGATGGCGAGCCCCATCAGCGTGAACGGCACCGAGATGACGGCCACCGTGACGGCGGTCAGCAGGAACGCCAGCGGGGTGACCCGGGCCGGGGTCAGCGTCACGCCGATCACCACGACCGGGATCAGCGAGAGGTACGTCAGCGCGAGGCCGGCCAGCACCCGGCCCGCGAAGCGGGGCGCGGGTCCGGCCGGCAGGGTCCGGGTGTACGGGTTCCACGGCTGGTCGCGGTCCTCGGCGACGCCGACGCCGTACTGGAAGATGTTGGCGCTCATCACCGAGAAGGTGACCATCGACGCGGTGGCGAAGGTGGCGCCGACCGCGTCGTCACCGGTGAACGGCACCACGAAGAAGATCATGGCGGCGGCGGGGAAGAAGGCGCTGCCGAAGACGGCCACCGGGATCCGGATGATCTCCAGAAGTTGGTAGCGGGCGTGGACCAGGGCGAGCTGCACGGTGCGCCTCCTCAGACGGTGGTGGGTCGGCCGCCGGCAGCGGCGGTGGTGGCGGGGTCGTCGGGGGTGGACTGCGCGGCGACGTGGGCCTGCTCCTGGCTGCCCGTCCCGCTGGTGATGGCGAGGAACGCCTCCTCCAGCGAGGTGGGCCGCACCTCCAGGTCGGTGAACGCCGCTCGGGAGCCGACCAGCGCCCGGACCAGTTCGTCGGCGTCGGTGGTGAGCAGGTGCAGGCGTCCGTCGATCCGTTCGGCGCGTACGACGCCGGGCAGTTCGGGCAGCTCGTCGGCGACCAGGCTGACCCGGCGTACGCCGACGATGCCGCGGACGGCCTCGACGGTGTCGTCGGCGAGCACCCGACCCTGGCCGATCACCACCACGCGGTGGGCGAGCGCCTCCACCTCCTCCAGGTAGTGGCTGCTCAGCAGGACGGTTCCGCCGTCGGTGTGGAACGCGCGGATCGCGTCCCACAGGGTGTGCCGGGCCTCGACGTCCAGACCGGTGGTCGGTTCGTCGAGCAGCACGAGCCGGGGCCGGCCGACGAACGCCAGCGCCACGGCCAGCCGGCGACGCTGGCCGCCGGAGAGCCCGCCGGTCTGCCGCCGGGCGAGGTCGCCCAGGCCGAAGCGGTCGAGCAGCTCATCCCGGGGCACCGGGTCGGGGTAGTGCGCGGAGACGAAGTCGACGACCTCGCCGACGCGCAGCGTGCCCGGCAGCCCGGTCTCCTGCGGGGTGACGCCGATCTGCCGTCGGGACGCCGGGTCGCGGGGGTCGCGGCCGAACAACTCGACCCGGCCCGAACTGGGTCGACGCAGACCGACCAGCAGGTTCATCAGGGTGCTCTTGCCGGCGCCGTTGGGACCGAGCAGGCCGACGAGCTCGCCGGCCCGGACCTCCAGGTCGACGCGGTCGAGGGCGAGGACGTCGCCGTACCGGCGGCTGGCCTGGTCGGCGCGGGCGAGGGTCATCACTGCTCCTTCGACGGGGTGGGGCCGAGCTGGGAGGGATCGAGCAGGGTGCGGATGGCTTCGGTGTACTCCTCGAACGCCAGCCGGCCCCGCCGGCTGAGCCGGATCAGGGTGGCCGGGGTACGTCCACGATGGGTCTTGCTGATCTCGACGTACCCGGCGTCCTCCAGCTTGCGCAGGTGGACGGAGAGATTGCCGGCGGTCATCGCGAGCAGTTCCTGGAGTCGTGGAAACGTGATCCGGTCCCCGTCGCCGAGCGCGGAGAGCGCGGCGACGACCCGCAGCCGCGCCTGGGCGTGGATGACCGGGTCGAGGTCGGTCATGACCGCCGTCGCTGTCGCAGTCGGGCGATGGCTCCGGCGATCAGGATCCCGACCCCGCCGGCCACCGAGACGACAAGCGCGTGCCAACCCGGCCCGGCGATCGCGCCGACCACGTTGATCACGCTGATCCAGACGCCGAGCCGGAACAGGTCCCGGTCCAGCCAGATCGCGCCGCCCGCCATGTGCAACGCCCCCGTCAGCCCCACGGCGGCAGCGGACCAGAGCAGCGCCGCCAGATCGTGCGGCAGGTGATCCGAGACCCGGCCGACCGCCGCGTACACGCTCATCGAGCCCAGGGCCCAGGCCCACCCGTACCAGCGGCCGCGCCGGGCCGAGTCCCCGGTCACCTGGCCGTACGCCCGCGCGCCGGCCACGGCCTGGATCGCGCCGGCGGCCACCAGCAGGACGAAGAGCGCGGTCAGGGGCAGCCAGTCGGGCAACCGGACCAGCACCCGGCCACCCGGGGAGTAGCGCAGGAAGAACAGCCCGAAGCCGACCAGCCAGGCCACGCCCCACGGCCAGTAGAGCAGCCGGGCGTCGGGTTCCAGCCGGGAGACCGTGGCCGCCCGCTGGTCACGGATCAGTTGGAGTGCCGTAGCGGCGTCGGCGGGGGGTCGATCATCGTCCTGTTCCACGCAAACAACTTTACGGCGCAAAGCTGAAGTCGTGTGCCCCGCTCCGGTGGCGGGTACCCGACAGCGACGCTTGGCGCCTACGGTGGGACTCGTCAGTGGCTGATCCGTCGCACCGGACACAGTGGCACAGGACACAGAGGAGGGCCGGCATCAGTTACCAGTCGCGGCTGACCAACCTCGTCGAGCCGGACGAACTGCGGGCCGCCGCCGAAACCCGGATCGTCTGGTCCGTGCCCCGGCCGACGGTGGCCGACGCCCGGGTGGGTTGGCACCGGCTCAACCCGAAGCGGCTCCGGATCGAGTTCATCGACGGCTCGTGGCTGGCGTTCACGGTGCCGATCGCCGAGCCCGGCACGCCACTGCGCGAGATCGCCGCCGCACTCACCGGCCGCTGACCCGCTCGACCCGCCGCGAGCACCGGCGAGCTGGCCGTGGTCTGCGGCATCGCCGCCGGGGACAGCGCGGCCTACAGCGGTGCCGACTCCAGTGGTGCGGCCTGCGACGGTGTCTGCGGCGGCGCGGGCAGCAGTGGCGCGGGCAGCGGTTCGCGGTGCAGCACCGAGAGGCGGGACACCGCGCGGGTGAGCACCACGTACAGCCGGTGCAGCCCGCGTGGTTCGGCCGCGACGATCGCGGCCGGCTCGACCACCACCACGTGGTCGTACTCCAGACCCTTGACCAGCGTCGCGGGCACCACGGTGACCCGCTCCGCGGCGGCGGCGACGTCGTCGGCGGTCGCGGTGGCGACGCCGGCGGCGGCCAGCGCCGCGCGCAGCTCGTCGACCGCGTCGTCCGCGGCGATCACACCGACCGAACCGTCGTGCGAGAGCGCCGCCTGTACCTCGGCCACCGTCGCGGCGGTCAGATCGGTCACGGTACGCACATCCAGGCCGCCGTCGTGACGCAGCGACTCGGCCGGCGGTACGTCCACCGCCAGCGCCGGCAGCAGCAGGTTGGCGAACGCGACCACCGCGGCGGGCACCCGGAAACCGATTGTCAGCGGAACCACCACGGCGTCCGGCTTGCCGAGGTGGGTCAGGGACTCCCGCCAGTCGGTCGCCGCCCACGGCGCGGTGCCCTGCGCGAGGTCACCGAGCAAGGTGACGGAGCCGTGCTCACTGCGGCGGGCGATGGCCCGACACTGCATGGGAGAGAGATCCTGAGCCTCGTCCACCACCACGTGCCCGAATCCGGAGGGGCGCTCCAGCAGCCCGGCAGCCTCGTCGACCAGCACCGCGTCGGCGGCGGTCCAGCGGGCGGCCTTCGGCGTACGGGCCGGCTTCGCCCAGACCAGCAGCGCCTGCTCGGCGTCGCTGAGCAACCCGTCCGCCGCGGCGGCGAGTCGGGCCGGGTCGGAGAGCAGGCCGTGCACCAGCCCTTCCGGGGTGAGCGCCGGCCAGACCGCGTCCAGGAAGTCCACCACCGGCCGGCATCGGCTCATCCGGCGCAGCCACGCGTCGCTGGGCGACTCCGCTCGCCGCGCCTCGGCCTGCCGTTGCAGCAGACTCACCACGCGTGCCCGGACCCGCTCCCGGCCGGTGCCGTACGGCAGCCCCTCGCGACGGGTCTCCTCGACGATCCGGTGCAGCGGCTCCAGCCCGATCCGCCATCGGAACGAACCGTCCGACACGGTGATCGAGTCGGCCGGCGTACCGATCTGTGTCTGCACCGCGCGCCGCAGGACGCTCGCCATCCGCGCGTCGTGCTTGAGCGCGGCCACGGCCGGCGCCTCCACCGCCCGCACCGGTACCCGTGAGATCAGCTCCTCCACGGTGGCCTGCTCGACCTCGACCTCACCGAGCGCCGGCAGCACCGCCGCGATGTACGACAGGAACGCCCTGTTCGGGCCCACGATCAGCACACCCGCCCGCCGCAGCCGCTCGCGGTGCAGATAGAGCAGGTACGCGGCCCGATGCAGGCCGACCGCCGTCTTGCCGGTGCCTGGCGCCCCCTGCACGCAGATCGAGTCGGCCAGGTCGGCCCGAACCAGCTCGTCCTGCTCCGGCTGGATCGTGGCGACGATGTCGCGCATCGGCCCGACGCGCGGTCGCTCGATCTCGGAGGTGAGAATCCGACTGTTCGTGCCCAGTTCCTCGCCCCGGTCCAGCCGCTCATCCTCGAAACTGGTCAAGACCCCGTTGCTGAACCCGAACCGCCGCCGGACCGCCACACCCTGCGGATCGCGCGCGCTGGCCCGGTAGAACGACCGGGAGACCGGCGCCCGCCAGTCCAGCACCAGCGGCTCGCCGTGCTCGTCGGTCACATGCCGCCGCCCCACGTGATACCGCCGACCGTCATGGTCACCGCCGCCGCTGCTGCCGCTGCCGCCGCCGCTGCCGCTGCCGCTGCTGCCGGCACCGCCTCTGCTGCCGCTGCCGCCTCCGGTGCCTCCGCCTCCTACGCCGGCGCTGGTGATGGTCGTGCTGCTGGTGGTGGCTGCGCTGCTGGTGCTGCCGGCGTTGGTCGTGGTGGCGCTGGTCGTGAGTCCGGTGGCCGTCTTCTCGCCGCTCGGGGTTCCACCGAAGTCGAGGCGGCCGAAGAACAGCGGCGTGGTGGGGTCGTCGGCCAGTTCGGCCACGCGGCGGGCCAGCGTACGGCCGAGCATCTCCGCCGCGTACGGGTCGCCGGCCACCTGGTCACCGGTCGAGAAGAGGGCTTCGGCCCGCTCCCGCATCCGGCGGAGCGCCGCGCGCGAGGTGGCCAGATGGGCGCGTTCGGCGACCAGATCCGTGTCGGGGTGGGTGTCCAGGTCAGGTGCGGGCATGCTGACGTCCCATCGTTCACATCTGCTGCGCGCTCGCGTGTCCGGTGGCGGATGGCCGCCCGCCCGGCGCGGTGACGTCCGTTCCGGTGCAGCTCACCTCGGCCGTCAAGCGGGCTGCAACCCTACGCCCTTCCGATGACCCCTTCCACCGAATTACCGACCGGACCACCCGTTCGCGCTGGCGTGGCGCACGACGACGTAGCGGCGGACGCGCACCGCGACCCGAGATCATCGCCTGCGGCCCTGGTGTTGCGGGGCGCGGTACGTCGCGGGCGGGCCTGAGGGGTCGGTGTTAGGTGGTCCGGCTGGGGCGGACCAGCCTGGGTCGGCTGGTGCTGGCGGGCAGGGGAGGCCGACCTGGGCCGGGCCAGATGGGCCGACCTGGGCTGGGCCACGATGGGCTGACCTGGGCCGGACCGGAGGGGCTGGCCTGTGCGTCGGGGCGGCCTGGGGTAGGCGTCGGCGATCCGGCCGCCGGGCTTGGTCGCTGGGCTTGGTCGCTGGGTCCGGTCGGTTCGCGATGGGTGAGGCTCGCGGGACTCAGCAGCGCCGGTGGTAGAGGTTGCGACGGGGGGTGCGGAGCGGGTCCATCCAGTCCGGCGGGAGGAATTCGGGTCTGCCGTCCGCTGCGATGCGGACGGTCCAGTCACCCTGGTGAAGGAGCCGGTGATGGTGGCCGCACAGCAGGACCGCGTTGCTCAGCGTCGTCGTGCCGCCGTCGGCCCAGTGGCGGACGTGGTGACCATCGCACCATCGCGGCGGCCGGTCGCAGCCGGGGAAGGCGCACCCACCGTCGCGCAGCACCAACGCGCGCCGCAGGGGACCGGTGAAGAGCCGGCGCTGACGTCCGACGTCCAGGATCTGGCTGTTGCCACCCAACACGACCGGCAGCACGGCCGAGTCGCAGGCCAGGCGCCGGACCGCGCCCGGCGTAAGGCGCGCACCGGTCTCCAGGGTGCCCGCGCCCACGTCGTTGACCAGCGCGTCGAGCGACATGGTGACCACCAGTTGCGGCCGATCTCCGCCGTTGTCGGGTAGGTGGCCGGTGCGCAGTGCCAGCCGGCAGATCTCGCCGAGTGCGTCCGCCCGGCGTTGGCCGGGACTGCGGTCGTCGTGCTCACCGGCTGGGGCGCAGAGCGGATCGATGGCCTCGCGCAGCAGGCTCGCGGTCTGGTGTCGAGGTTTCCGGTGAGGCGGACCTGCCCGTCCTTTGGCTCGGAGAGGGTGACGTGCCGGCGAGTCTCCGCCCGTTGGGTGGCCCGGTCGAGGGCCGCCAGCTCGGCCTGGTCGGCCAGATCCGGCGCGACGTGCGTGAGGACGCGCTCCCCGAGGCGACTCAGGATGGTCGGATCGAAGCGGTCGGCCCAGGAAATCAACAGCTCGGTGGCCTTGGCTGTTACCTCGGGCCCGGCCGCGACCGGCAGGGCCGCGACCGTCTCCGCGACCACCCGGCCCTGCTCCACGGTGAGGCTGCCGTCGAGCAGAGCGTCGCGCACCGTTGGCGGGGCGGCGTCGATGGTGGCGGCGAGCTGGACCATCTGCCGGGCCGACCGGCCGGAGAGCCGCAGCCGCTCCCGCAGCCAGACGGCGGTGGACGATGCCCCTTGGGCGACGGCGAGACCACGAGCGTCCAGCTCGCGCACCAGAGCGAGCTGGACGGTCGCCAGACGCTGCGTCACCACGTGCGCCGCATCGAGGGACGCGAGCAGCTCATCGTCGGAGAGAGCCCACAGCGCGGCTTCGGCGCAGTCGTCGACAGCACCCGCCGCCTGCGTCAACGCCCTCAACATGGAACGACAATAGAACACCTGTACGACACTTTCGCCGTCGAGCAGGCCGACCATGCGGCCGTCATCCGCCAGGGCGGCGGTGGTCGACGCATCTGCTTCGTCGTGCAGCCGGGCCGGATGCGGTCCACGGTCGCGGCGGCGCGGAACGCCGGGCTGATGGCGGGTCGGCCGGACGGCCGGGATCATGGGGGCATGACCGAGGCCCGTCCCGAGCCGCGTCGGAAGACGATCAGCGATCCGCAGGTGATGCGGGCGTTGGCCCATCCGGCCCGGATCGCGATCATCGAATACCTGAGTAGCCGCGAGGGTGGCGGAACCGCCACCGAGTGCGCGGAAATCGCCGGGCTGTCGCCGAGCGCCACCAGCTATCACCTGCGGGCCCTGGCGAAGTTCGGCCTGGTCGAGCAGGCGCCCAGCCGGGGCGACGCGCGCGAGCGGGTGTGGCGTACGCCGGGTGTCAGCTGGCTGGTCGACGCGGGTCGCGAGGCTGGTCCGGACGCGCGTGCCGCCGAGCAGGCGCTGGTGGAGGCGCACGCCGCTCGTGCGATGGAGCGGACCCGGGACTGGTTGCGGCGCGCCGGTGATGAGCCCGCCGAGTGGTACGACGTGGCGCTGTTCAACGACACGCTGCTGCTGCTCACGGCAGACGAGTTGGCCGATCTGAACGAGGCGGTCATGACGCTGCTCAGGCCGTACCACCCTCGACGGCGCGCCGCCGCGCCGCCTGGTGCTCGTTCCGTCGCCGTTCAGTACCGGACGGTGCCGCTGGCGTAGCGGGGGTTGTGTCGATCAGTTGTGAAGGATTATTTTCGAAGTATGTCCTTCACAACTGAGGCGTCGCGCTGGTCGGACGTGTGGCTCGCCAGCGCGGCCCGCGGCACCACGGTCGGTGGCGACTTTCTCGCCGCCACCGCGCTCGCGCTGGCCCTGCAGGGCGCGGGTGCCGGCGGACTGGCCGTGTCGGGACTACTGCTCGCGGCCACTCTGCCCCTGGTGGTGCTGGCCCCGCTCGCCGGACGGCTCGCCGATCGGGTGGACAGTCGTACCCTGCTGGTGACCATCGGGTCGGTGCAGGCCGCGATCTGCGTGCTACTCGCCGTCGCCGACGACCCGATCGTGGTCGTGGTCCTCGTCGCGCTGCTCGCCTGCGGGCTCGCGGTCACCCAGCCCTGCCTGGCGGCGCTGCTCCCGGCGATGGTCCGCCCGGCCGACCTGCCACGCGCGAGCGCGATCAGCCAGACCGCCGTCTCCCTCGGCGCGCTCGGCGGCCCGGTGCTGGCCGGCCTGCTGGTGGGGCAGTTCGGCACCCGCGTACCGCTGCTGGTCGACGCCGCGACCTACCTCGCGCTCGTGGTCGCGGGCCTGCTGCTGCGGACCCGTCGCGGCGGCCGACGGCCCACCGCGGACCAGGCCGGCCGTGCGGACCAGGCCGGCCCGGCGGAGCAGGTCCGGGTGGGAGGCCAGGGCAGCCGGGTCAATCCGGGTGGTACGGGCCAGGGCTGGCGGCTTCGACGGGATCCGCTGATGCTTGTCATGGTGGTCAGCACCGCCGTGGTGATCGCGGCGATCGGCGGCATCAACGTGATCGAGGTCTTCTTCATTCGGGAGACGCTGAAGGGGTCTGCCACCACGTACGGCCTCGTTGGCGCCGCCTGGATGGCCGGGATGTTGCCCGGCGGCTGGCTGGCGGCGCGGCTCGCGCGCCGGCTCGACGACGACGCTGCGCTGGTCCGCGGAGTGCTGATCACGCTGGCCGGGTGCAGTTCGATGGTGCTGCTGGCCGCGACGGTGCCAGCGGCGGTTCTGCTGGTGCCACTCTGGCTGGTGGCCGGCGCGGCCAACGGCGCGGAGAACGTCTTCGCGAACCTTCTCACCGCTCGCCGCGTGCCGCCGGGGATGCGCGCCCGGGCGTACGCCAGTTACGGCGCGGCCGTGCAGGGCGGCTCGATGGGCGGTTACCTGATCGGCGGCGCGCTGCTCACCGGTGTCGCGCCCCGGCCACTGATCGCGGGGGCCGGAGCGGCCGGGCTCCTGGTGGTGCTGGTGTTCGTGCCGGTCGTCGCCCGGGCGGTACGCAGGCCGGTACGCGAGCAGTCGGCCGGACCGGGGCGTGACACGACTGCCGGACCGGTACGCCCGCAGTCCACCGGCCCCGAGTGCGAGGAAACGACGGGATCGGAGGCTCTGCGACCGGGTGGGACGGATGCGGGGTTGGCCACTCCGGGCCGGCCCGCCGGGCCCCGACCGGAGGCCGGGGATACGGTCGGGTCATGGCTGAGCGCGTCGCACGCCCGCGGGTCGGGCACATCCAGTTCCTGAACTGCCTGCCCATCTACTGGGGGCTGATGCGCTCGGGCACCCTGCTCGACGTGGACCTGCACAAGGACTCGCCGGACCGGCTGAGCGCGGCGCTGGTCGCCGGCGACCTCGACATCGGCCCCATCACGCTGATGGAGTACCTGAAGCACACCGACGAGCTGCTTCTCCTGCCGGACCTCGCGGTGGGCAGCGACGGGCCGGTGCTCTCGGTCAACATGGTCTCCACCCGTCCCCTCGCCGAGCTGGACGGCGCCCGGGTGGCGCTCGGCTCGACCTCGCGGACCGGGGTCATGCTCGCGCAGTTGTTGCTCGCCGAGCGGTACGGCGTGCGGCCCGACTACTTCCGCTGCCCTCCGGACCTGACCCAGATGCTGCTGGAAGCCGACGCCGGGGTGCTGATCGGGGATGTGGCGCTTCGGGCCTACCACGAGGCGCCGTTGCGGGGCCTCACCGTGACCGACCTCGGACAGGCCTGGCGGGAATGGAGCGGGCTGCCGATGGTCTTCGCCGTCTGGGCGGTCCGCCGCGACTTCGCCGCCGCACACCCGGGCCTGGTCAAGGAGGTGCACGAGGCGTTCCTTCGCTCGCGCGACCTCTGCCTCTCGGAGCTGGATCAGGTCGCCGAGGCGGCAGCGCGCTGGGAGGCGTTCGACGCCGCGACGCTGGCCACGTACTTCCGGATCCTGGACTTCTCGCTCGGCGAGCGGCAGGTCGCCGGGCTGCGCGAGTTCGCCCGGCGGGTAGCCGCGCTCGGCGAGGTCCCGGCGCTGCCCGACGGTGGCCCGGAGTTCTTCGCCGGCTGAGCAGCCGGCCGAGCCGACCGCCGCGACGAGCCGCGCCTGCGCCGAGCCAAGCCGACCGCCCCGAGCGCCGAGGCGCGCCGACCAACAGCGGTCGGCGCGTGATCAGGTGCCGGGGCGCAGCAGTGCCTCGGTGATCTTCTCGCAGTTCTTCATGCCGTAGTCGTAGCCCATGCCGATCGGGTACTTGACCATCACGCCCATCGTCCAGGTGTCCCCGATGGCCAGGCAGTTGATGTGCATCTCCTGCTCCGCGGTCCGGTCGATCCACCCGTTCTTGATGGCGATCTGCTTCTGCTCGGCGGCCGGGAACGCCTTGCGGATGCCGAAGTCACCGGCGCCGCGGACGAGCTTCATCTCGTTGAGCAGCCACTTGGTCCACTTCGGGCCGGCGGCGGTGCCGGTGGCGATGCAGTTGCCCAGGCGGGCGGTGTCGCGGGGGGAGAGGGCCGTGCGGGACCACCCCTTGTCGGGGGCGACGCTGCTGTCGGTCAGCTTGCACATGGAAATCAGTCGTTTGATCGAGGCGTCCCGGCCGACCGAGTTGTAGAACTGCTCGGCCCGCGTGTTGTCGCTGTCCCGGATGATCCGGGTGGCGTCGGCGAGCTTCGCGTCGCTCGGCGTCTGGCCGGCGTCGGCGGCGCGACGCAGATAGTCGGCGACGATCCAGGATTTGATCATCGAGGCGGTGGTGCTGGTCTCGCCCATGTTCTTCGAACCGATGATCTTTCCGGTCCGGCGGTCGAGCACGCTCCAGGAGTACCAGCCCTGGATGTCGAGGTTGAGGTCCTTGGCCTGGAACGGCAGCGGCGCCAGCGAGGGGCTCGGGCTCGGCGACGGCGGGGAGGGCTGACGGGCACTGCGGTCGGTGGCCGCTCCGGTGGACCGGTCGCTGGTCGTCGCCTCGGAGTCACCCCACTTGGCGGCCGCGGACGACTCGAACGGCGACCCGGGCAGGAGCCGTAGCGACACCAGCACCAGCCCGATGAGGATGACCGCGACAGCGATCAGGCGCAGCGGCGAGGTCTCGCCCGCACCGCGCCGGTCGGCCCGCCGGTTGCCGGCCATCAGAGCTTTCCGACCGGCTGCTGCGGCACCTTGAGCGCGGCGCCCGGCTGCGGGGTGACCAGTTGGGTGGCCACGCTGGCGCAGACCTGCGCGCCGTAGTCCAGACCGTTCTTGATCGGGTAACGCAGCATCACCGCGAGACTCCACTTCCCGTTGACGGCGAGGCAGTTGACGTGCCAGTTGCCGTCGTAGTTGATCGCGGTCCACCCGTTCTTGATGCTGACCGGCCCCTGCGCGGTGATCGACTTGGGCAGACCGTTGATGATCCCCCAGCGGCCACCGCCGGACTTGAGCTTCTGGTCCTTGGCTGCGGTGGTGCCCTTGACTTGGCTCATCTCGCTGAGCACCCACTTCGTCCACTTGGGGCCGGCGGCCTTGCCGTCGGCGATGCAGTCACCGAGCCGGACGGCGTCCCGCGGGGACATGCGGGTGAAGCTCCACCAACCCTCGTACTTCGGGACGTTGCCGCGCTTGGTGTCGGTCAGACCGCAGATGCTGATCGCGCGCTTGACGACCGGCCCGGGTTGCCCGCCGGGCGGCACGGCGTACGAGCCGCCGGCGGCCTTGTAGACCGCGTTGGCCGCGTCGTCGTCGCTGTTGCGGATGGCGAGGCTGGCCGCCTTCTTCAGGTTCGCCGGCGGTTCCCGGTCCTTGAGCTGCCGCAGATAGTCCGAGACGATCCACGCCTTGAGCATCGATTCGGTGGAGCTGGTCGAGGCCATGTTCGACGAGCCGGAGATCTTGCCGGTCTGCCGGTCCATCAACGCCCACGAGAAAAACTCGCCCTTGAAGCTCACCGACACCCGGCCGGCGGCCAGCGTGGGCGGTGGCGGCGGAGTGGGCGCGGGCGCGGCGACGCTGGCGCCGCCACCGCCGCCTCCACCACCGCTGTCGTCGGTGGAGAGTCGGGCGTACGCGGTGGGGACCAGCAGGACGCCACCGAGAAGAACCGCCACGATGGCGAACACCATGGTCACGCGAGATCGCATGAGTTGGGTGAGCTCCAGATGTCAGGGCCGGGGGGACCGGCTTCGTTGTCCGGGGCGACCGGTGCGTGCGCCAAGGCCGGGGGCGGTGGCCTCTGTGGAGACGGCGTGGGGGCAGCCGATCGTGTGACCGGCAGAAGTCTACGTCCGCAGGGGCCGGGCACCAGAGGTTGACACCAGGCAACGTACGAAATCGGTGAAAAATCCCGATGGTATGCGGCTTCTGAGAGGTTTCACCTTCTTCCCGTGACCCAAGTCATAGGACCCAGGGTCACGACCCGTAACCAGGAACTGCCCATCGGTGACGGAACATGACTCGGGTTTCCTGTTACACCCCCTAGTGCATTGGGGCGCAAGCTGTAACACTTGTCCACATGTATGGCAACGACTTCTCCGCCCCTGGCGACGCACCGGACGACGCGCCCGGCGCGGGCCTGCTCGGCGAGGTCGAGGCCGCCGAGGCGGAGCTGCGTGCCGCCGCCGCGCGCGAGCGCCGCGGCGGTCCCGCACCGGACGAGGACCTGGCCGCGTACTTCACCGAGGTGGTCGACGCGGAGCAGAAGATCGAGCCGCGCGACTGGATGCCCGAGGCGTACCGCCGGACGTTGATCCGGCAGATCGCCCAGCACGCCCACTCCGAGATCATCGGCATGCAGCCGGAGGGCAACTGGATCAGTCGGGCGCCCTCGCTCAAGCGCAAGGCGATCCTGCTGGCCAAGGTCCAGGACGAGGCGGGCCACGGTCTCTACCTCTACGCCGCCGCCGAGACCCTCGGCATCAGTCGCGACGAACTGGTCCAGCTGCTGCTCGACGGCAAGCAGAAGTACAGCTCGATCTTCAACTACCCCACGTTGACCTGGGCGGACGTGGGCGCGATCGGCTGGCTGGTGGACGGCGCGGCGATCGTCAACCAGGTGCCGCTGTGCCGGTGCTCCTACGGCCCGTACGCGCGGGCGATGATCCGGGTCTGCAAGGAGGAGTCGTTCCACCAGCGCCAGGGCTACGAGATCCTGCACACCCTGGCGCACGGCACCCCGGCACAGAAGGCCATGGCCCAGGACGCGGTGGACCGCTGGTGGTACCCGTCGCTGGCCATGTTCGGCCCGCCGGACGGCGACTCCACCCACTCCGCCCAGTCGATGGCCTGGAAGATCAAGCGCTTCTCCAACGACGACCTGCGCCAACGCTTCGTCGACATGTGCGTCCAGCAGGCGGAGATCCTCGGGCTGCGCATTCCCGATGACGACCTGCGCTGGAACGAGGAACGGCAGGCGTACGACTACAGCCAGCCCGACTACGACGAGCTGATGCAGGTCATCAAGGGCAACGGGCCGTGCAACCGGGAGCGGATGGCGCACCGCCGGGCCGTCCACGCCGACGGCGCATGGGTACGCGAGGCAGCCGCGGCGTACGCCGCCAAGCGAGCGGACAAGAGGGAGAAGGTGGCCGCGTGAGCAACGAGCACTCGCCTCTGTGGGAGGTCTTCGTGCGGGCGCGGCGCGGGCTGTCGCACACCCACGTCGGCAGCCTGCACGCCCCGGACGCCGAGCTGGCCCTGCGCAACGCCCGCGACCTCTACACCCGCCGGCAGGAGGGCGTGTCGATCTGGGTGGTGCCGGCGGGCGCGATCACCGCGTCCAGCCCGGACGAGAAGGACGCCTTCTTCGACCCGGCCGCCGACAAGGTCTACCGCCATCCCACCTTCTACGAGGTGCCGGACGGGGTGGCACACCTGTGAGCGAGCGGAGCGAGCGAACCAGCCAGCCCAGCAAAGGGGGCGCTTCGCGCCGCCGCCGAGCGAAGCGAGGTGGTGGCGTGAGCGGGCCGTTCGGCTTCGCCCTCGCCCTCGGCGACGACGCGCTGATCGCCGCGCAGCGGCTGGCCGAGTGGACGACCCGCGCGCCGGAGATGGAAGAGGACATCGCGCTCGCCAACATCGCCCTCGACCAGCTCGGCGCGGCCCGCCTGCTGCTGTCGTACGCGGGTGAGCTGGAGGCGGCAGGTCGGGACGAGGACGCGCTGGCGTACCTGCGCGACGACCGCGAGTTCCGCAACGTGCTGCTGGTCGAGCTGCCCAACGGCGACTTCGCGGTGACCATGGCGAAGCTGTTCTTCCTGGCGGCGTACCAGTTGCCGCTCTACACCGCGCTCGCGTCCTGCCCGGACGAGCGGCTGGCCGCCATCGGCGCGAAGGCGCGCAAGGAGTCGGCGTACCACCTGGACCACGGCGCGCTGTGGGTCAAGCGGCTCGGCGACGGCACCGAGGAGTCGCACCGCCGGATGCAGGAGGCCGTCGACCACGTCTGGCCGTACACCCACGAGCTGTTCGCCGCGGACCCGGCGGCGCCGGTCGACCCGGCGGGCCTGCGGGCGGCGTTCGACGAGACCGTCGGCCCGGTGCTGGCCGAGGCGACGCTCACCCGCCCGGAGCGCGGCTGGGCTCCGACGGGCGGGCGGGCCGGCGTGCACACCGAGCACCTGTCCTACCTGCTGGCCGAGATGCAGGTGCTGCACCGCGCCCACCCCGGGGCGCAGTGGTGACCGACGCGCGAATGGCGGCGGCGAGCGTGGTGGACCCGGAGATCCGGGTGATCACCATCGACGAGCTGGGGATCCTGCGCGCGGTCGAGGAGGACCGGGCCAGTGGCCGGGTCACCGTCACCATCACCCCGACGTACACGGGCTGCCCCGCCATGGACGTGATCCGGGCCGACGTCCGGCGCGCGCTGGCCGCGGCCGGTTATCCGGACGCCGAGGTGCGGACGGTCTACAGCCCAGCGTGGAGCACCGACTGGATCTCCGATGTCGGGCGGGCCAAGCTGGCCGCCGCCGGGATCGCCCCGCCGTCGCCGGCGCCCGCCCCCGGCGTGGTGGCGCTGACCCTCGCGGTCCGCTGCCCGCTCTGCGGCTCGCCGGAGACCGAGCAGGTCAGCCGGTTCGGCTCGACCGCGTGCAAGGCGTTGTGGCGCTGCCGTTCCTGCTCCGAACCCTTCGACCACCTGAAGGCGCTGTGACAGTCACCATCTCCCGGCCGGTCCGCCGCCGGCCGGCCTTCCACCCGCTGCCGGTCGCCGCCGTCGACCGGCTCACCGACGACTCGGTCGCGGTCACCTTCGCCGTACCGGAGGAGTTGCGGGAGGCGTTCGCGTTCCGCGCCGGTCAGCACCTCACCGTGCGGCGGGTGACCGACGACGGCGACGACGTGCGCCGGTCGTACTCCATCTGCTCCACCCCTGACGACCTGGCCCGGCACGGCCGGCTGCGGATCGGGGTGCGGGAGATCCCCGGCGGCGCGTTCTCGGCGTTCGCCTGCGGCGCGCTGCGCCGCGGCGACACCGTCGAGGTGATGACGCCGCTGGGCACCTTCACCACGGCGTTCGCGGCGGACCGGGTGCGCCACTACGGCGCGGTCGTCGCCGGCTCCGGCATCACCCCGGTGCTCGCGCTCGTCGGGACGGCCCTGGCCGTCGAGCCGGCCAGCACCTTCACCCTGGTGTACGGCAACCGCACGGCCAACCGGGTCATGTTCGCCGAGGAGCTGGCCGACCTGAAGGACCGCTACCCCACCCGGCTGCACCTGGTGCACGTGCTGTCCCGGGAGCAGGGTGAGTCGCCGCTGCTCTCCGGGCGGATCGACGCCGAACGGCTGGAGCGCCTGCTGGGCACCATCGTGCCGGGCGACGTCATCGAGGAGTGGTTCCTCTGCGGCCCGTACGGCATGGTGGTCGACGCCCGGGACGTGCTGACCGCGCGCGGGCTGCCGGAGTCGGCGGTGCACACCGAGCTGTTCCACGTCGACGCGCCACCGGAGCCGGTGGCCCGCCCCGTCGACCAGCCGGGCACCGGTTCGGACGTCACAATCGTGCTGGACGGTCGGTCGTCGAGCTTCACGATGGGCCGCGAGGAGCGGGTGCTGGACGCCGCGCTCAAGGTGCGCGGCGAGCTGCCGTACGCCTGCAAGGGCGGCGTCTGCTCGACCTGCAAGGCGAAGGTCGTCGACGGGGCGGTCACGATGGCCCGCAACTACGCCCTGGAGCCCGACGAGCTGGCCGCCGGCTACGTGCTGACCTGCCAGTCCAGCCCGACCACCGACAGGCTCACGGTCGACTACGACGCCTGACGGCCGACTCGCGGACCGTGTGGCGTGCCGGACGGTCCACGGTCGATACCGAGCCTGTCGAGCTGCCCCAAAGATGGGGAGTCAGGACGGCCGCACGGTGGGCTGGCCCCCGGCCCGGGGGGTGCGCAGCGCATCACAGCCGTCAGCACCCGTCCGGGAGAGGACGCGGGGCGGGCGTAGGCTCGGAGGCGTGACGGTGAGCCGGGAGATCGACGACATCCTGCAGCGTGGCGCGGACGGCGGGCGGATCACGCCCGAGGAGGCTCTGCTGCTCTACACCGAGGCGCCCTTCCACGCCCTGGGCGAGGCGGCGGACGCGGTGCGCCGGCGGCGCTACCCGGACAACATCGTCACCTACCTGATCGATCGCAACATCAACTACACGAACGTCTGTGTGACGGCGTGCAAGTTCTGCGCGTTCTACCGGGCGCCGAAGCACTCCGAGGGGTGGACCCACCCGACGGAGGAGATCCTGCGTCGCTGCGGCGAGGCGGTCGAGCTGGGCGCGACCCAGGTGATGCTCCAGGGCGGCCACCACCCGGACTACGGCGTCGAGTACTACGAGGAGCTGTTCTCCTCGGTCAAGCAGGCGTACCCGCAGCTGGCCATCCACTCGATCGGGCCGAGCGAGATCCTGCACATGGCCAAGGTCTCCGGCGTGAGCCTGGACGAGGCCATCGCCCGGATCAAGGCCGCCGGCCTGGACTCGATCGCCGGCGCCGGTGCGGAGATGCTGCCCGAGCGCCCGCGCAGGGCCATCGCCCCGCTCAAGGAGTCGGGTGAGCGCTGGCTGGAGGTCATGGAGCTGGCCCACCGGCAGGGCGTCGAGTCGACCGCGACCATGATGATGGGCACCGGTGAGACGCACGCCGAGCGGATCGAGCACCTGCGGATGATCCGCGATGTGCAGGACCGCACCCGTGGGTTCCGGTCGTTCATCCCGTGGACGTACCAGCCGGAGAACAACCACCTCAAGGGTCGCACCCAGGCGACCACGCTGGAGTACCTGCGCCTGGTCGCGGTGGCCCGGCTCTTCTTCGAGACCGTGCCGCACCTGCAGGCGTCCTGGCTGACCACCGGCAAGGACGTCGGGCAGTTGTCGCTGCACATGGGCGTGGACGACCTCGGCTCGATCATGTTGGAGGAGAACGTCATCTCCTCGGCCGGCGCCCGCCACCGCTCCAACCTGCACGAGCTGATCGGGATGATCCGCTCCGCCGACCGGATCCCGGCCCAGCGGGACACCCTCTACAACCGTTTGGCGGTGCACCACACGCCGGCCGACGACCCGACCGACGAGCGGGTGGTCTCGCACTTCTCCTCGATCGCGCTGCCCGGCGGCGGCGCGGGGCGCTCGCTGCCGCTGGTCGAGGTCAACTGAGGTCGATCCCGCCCCGACCGTTCGGCTGACCGGGGATCATGCTCCCGCCCGGCAACGGCGGCGGTACGGGTGGTCCCCGCCGTCGCACCGTCAGGCTGCCCGCCACGGGGGTGGTGGAGATGATTGGCGGCCGCTACCGTCCCGCCTCGTATCCGTCGTCACCGCGGGTGGCACGGATCGCTGGAATCGGCCCGACCGCCCGGGTGACGGTGATCTGATGGGCTGGTCAGGGAGTGTCCTCCATCGGCCCATGAGGGTCGTTCATATAACGCACGGCGGTACGGGCGGGATGGGTGACCATTCCGCCCGTACCGTGTGCCGGGTCCAGTCCGGACGGTTGAAATTCGTCCGCCACGCTGGCGGGGGAGATCGACCTCCGATAACGTCCGCTCGGTCCCACAACCATTCATTCTCTTCTTCCCTACACCCCCGGGGGACTGATGACAGCCTTCCACCGCTCGACGCTGGCTCGTATCGGCGTCGTGGCACTGCTCGCTGCCGGTGGCCTGGCCACCGTTGCCGCCCCGGCGCAGGCCGCCGACCAGGCTGACCTGGCCCTGGTGCCCCTCAGCTACGAGTTGGCCCAGGGCGTCAAGGCGGCCAAGGCGAAGCCGTTCAAGTTTCAGGTCGACAACACCCGCAGCTCGGTCGACGCCAAGGACGTCCGGGTCACCGTGGAGACGAAGGGCCTGAAGAACCGCAAGGTCGGCGTGCTCACCCCGGTCGGGTGCGACCTCACCGGCACGACCTTCACCTGCCTGCTCGGCGATCTGGCGGCCGGCACCACCGAGGACTTCGGCATCCCGCTCTTCTCGACCGGCGGTCGCGGTGACGCCGGCACGCTGGTGGTCACCATCAGCTCGGCCACCGCCGACCCCAACCCGCGTGACAACACGGTGCGGCACGACATCACCGTCGCCAAGCCCGGTTACGACCTGACCTCCTGGGTGCAGGACGTCTACGCCGACGTGGCGGTGGACGGCGACGAGGCGGGCGAGTCCGGCCTCAAGCCGGTCAAGCGGGGCGAGACCGCGCCGCTGGACTGGGCGGTCTACAACGACGGCAGCCGCAAGGCGACCGGCGTGGCGTACGGGATCACCCTCCCGGCCGGCGTCACCTTCGCCGAGCTGCCGGAGAGCTGCGTCGAGCAGCCGCTGGGTGGGTTCGCGAACGCGTACTGCGAGGACACCGGCGTGGTGCTGAAGCCGGGGCAGTTCTACACCGCCGACGTGCGGGTGAAGGTCGGCGCGGACGTGACCGAGCCGGTGCTCCGGCCCGGGTTCGTCTGGGCCGCCGGCCTGGAGGCCGCTGAGGGCAGCCCCGAGGAGCAGCCGCAGGTGGCCTCCAGCGCGCAGCGGCGGGCGTTCACCGAGACCGACGAGGTGGACAACACCGCGCAGTTCGACGTCTTCGTCGACCTGAGCGCGCAGCCGACCCCGACGCCGACGGCCACCCCGACGGCGACTCCGACGCCGGGCGGCACGACGACGCCGGGCACGACCACGTCGCCGACCACCGGTGGCGGTGGTTCCGGTGGCGGTGGGCTGCCGGTGACCGGTGTGCAGGCCGGCCTGATCGGCGGCATCGGCGGTCTGATCCTGCTCGCGGGTGGGGCGCTGCTGGTGCTCTCCCGCCGGCGCAAGGTCGTCCTGGTCGCCCCGGGCGACGAGACCTCGACCGACTGACGTCGGCACGATCTGAGAGATAGGCACGATCTGACGTAGGCACGACGCGAGGGCGGGGTGGGCGACCACCCCGCCCTTTCGCATGCCGGGCCGCGCGGCCGTCCGCCACCGCCGGCTGCGTCGACGCTCCCGGTTGCCATGGGGTACGCGGACCCAGCGGTCGAGGGCTTGAGCGTGGCTGGCAGAGTGGAGCGGGTGAGCCGTACACCGCAGGGCCAGCGCGCCAGCCTGGACAAGCAACCGCACGAGGTCGCCGCGATGTTCGACGGCGTGGCCGAGCGCTACGACCTGACCAACACGGTGCTCTCCTTCGGTCAGGACCGCTCCTGGCGGCGGGCCACCCGCGCGGCGCTCGGGCTGCGGCCGGGCGAGCGGGTGCTGGATGTGGGCGCGGGCACCGGCGTGTCGACGCGCGAGCTGGCCCAGTCCGGGGCGTACGCGGTCGGGGTCGACCTGTCGCTGGGCATGCTGTACGCGGGCAAGCGGGTCCGTCCCGAGGTGCCGCTGCTGGCCGGGGACGCGCTGCGACTGCCGTTCGCCGACGCGAGCTTCGACGCGGTGACCATCTCCTTCGCGCTACGCAACGTCAACGACACCGACGCGGCCCTGCGCGAGCTGGCCCGGGTCACCCGGCCGGGTGGACGGCTGGTGGTGTGCGAGTTCAGCACCCCGGTCAACCCGGCCTTCCGGACGGTCTACCTGTCGTACCTGATGCGGTCGCTGCCGGTGGTCGCCCGCGCGGTGTCCAGCAACCCCGAGGCGTACGTCTACCTGGCGGAGTCGGTCCGGGCCTGGCCGGACCAGGCCGCGCTGGCCGGGCGGGTCGCCGCGGCCGGGTGGGGTCGAGTGGCGTGGCGCAACCTGACCGGCGGCGTGGTCGCGCTGCACCGGGGGATCCGCGAGTAGCGCGGAGACTCGGAGACCCGGAGGCGTCGACGCGGAGACACCGAGACGCCGCGACGCCGCGACGCGTTTCAGGAATATCCGGCTTTAGTCCACTTTGCCCCGTACGCTCGTCCGCATGACCGGAGCAGACCGGGCGGACCCGGTGGCCGCCACCGACGACGACGCGGCCGAACTCATCGCGCAGCTGCGCGCGCTGGCCGGCGCGGATCCGGCGGACGTCCGGCAGGTGGTCGCCGAGGTGCTGGCCGCGCTGGACCGGGCGGCCGGTGGCGCGCTGCGGGAGCATCTGCCGGAGGCGATCCGGGTCGACGCGGGCCTGGACGCCTCCCGATCGGCCTGACACTCGCCTGCTGTGGACGGTCGCCGACTGTCACATCGGCGAGTTAGGTACCCCTGATCCTGCGCAGGTATGACGCCGGTCATACACTCGTCCCGTCTGGCTTGTGAAGCATTTCACGAGCGTGCGGGAGGAGGCGCGAATGACCGCGGTGGAACACGACGCCGACGTCATCGTCGTTGGCGCCGGTCCCGGTGGATCGGCGACTGCGTACCACCTGGCCCGGCACGGCGTACGGGTGTTGGTGTTGGAGAAGACCGAGTTCCCTCGGGAGAAGGTCTGCGGCGACGGGCTGACCCCGCGCGCGGTGCGCCAGCTCATCCGGATGGGCGTGGACACTTCGCCCGAGGCCGGCTGGCTGCACAACCGCGGCCTGCGGGTGATCGGCGGCGGCGTACGCCTGGAACTGGACTGGCCCGAGCTGGCCAGCTTCCCCAACTACGGCCTGGTCCGCACCCGACTGGACTTCGACGATCTGCTCGCCCAGCGGGCGGTCGCGGCCGGCGCCAAACTGCGGACCAACGTCAACGTGCTGGGCCCGGTGCTCGACGGCGACGGCCGGGTGACCGGCGTCGAGGCGGAGGTGGGGCCCGGCAAGGAGCCCGCCACCTTCCATGCCCCGCTGGTCGTGGCGGCCGACGGGGTCTCCGGTCGGTTCCCGCTCGCGCTCGGGCTGGCCAAGCGGGAGGACCGGCCGATCGGCGTGGCCGTCCGCCGCTACTACCACTCCCCGGTCAAGCACGACGACGACTACCTGGAGTCGTGGCTGGAGCTGCGCAGCAAGGACAGCGGCGACAACCTGCTGCCCGGGTACGGCTGGATCTTCGGGCTCGGTGACGGGCGGGTCAACGTCGGCCTCGGCGTGCTCAACTCGTCGTCCGCGTTCGGCAAGACCAACTACCGCCGGCTGCTCACCGACTGGCTGGCCAACACGCCCGCCGACTGGGGCATGACCGACGAGGCCAACGCCGACGGTCCGATCCTCGGCGCCGCGCTGCCGATGGGCTTCAACCGGGTGCCGCACTACACCCGCGGGGTTCTGCTCGTCGGCGACTCCGGCGGGATGGTCAACCCGTTCAACGGCGAGGGCATCGCGTACGCCATGGAGTCCGGCGAGCTGGCCGCGGAGGTGGCGGTGCAGGCCCTCGCGCGTCCCGCCGCGCCGGAGCGCGAGCGGGCCCTGATGGCGTACCCGAACGAGCTGAAGGCCCGGCTCGGTGGCTACTACCGGCTGGGCGGCATCTTCGTGAAGCTGATCGGCCGTCCGGAGATCATGCGGATCGCCACCAAGCACGGCATGCCCCACCCGACGCTGATGCGTTTCGTTCTCAAGTTGTTGGCCAATCTGACCGATCCCCGAGGCGGGGACGCGATGGACCGGGTCATCAACGCAATGACGAAAGCCGCGCCAGCCGTCTAGAGCGACGGCATCGGTGCTGGTCACAGCCCCGACGCCGACAAAGATCGACCCCCGCCGGCAGCCACCGCGAGGGACGTGAATAGTGTGATTTTCGTCAAGCACCGAGGGCAGGGAAGGACGAGCAGGAGAAAACGATGTCGCTCTCGCCTTACGCACCGATCATCGGGCTGTTCGCCCTCGCCGCGGCGTTCTCGCTGTTCTCTGTCGGCGCCGCCCGCTTCGCTGGTCCCCGTCGATACAACAAGGCCAAACTCGAGGCTTACGAGTGCGGCATCGAGCCCAGCCCTCAGCCGGTCGGCGGCGGGCGGTTCCCGATCAAGTTCTACCTGACGGCGATGCTCTTCATCGTCTTCGACATCGAGATCATCTTCCTCTACCCCTGGGCGGTCTCGTTCGACGCTCTGCCGATCTTCGGCTTCGTGGAGATGGTCCTGTTCATCGTCGCGGTCTTCGTCGCGTACGCCTATGTGTGGCGGCGCGGCGGCCTGGACTGGGACTGAGGAAGGAACGTCAGATGGGCATCGAGGAGAAGCTCCCCGCCGGCGTCCTGCTCACCTCGGTGGAGAAGCTGGTCAACTGGTCCCGGAAGTCGTCCGTGTGGGGCGCCACCTTCGGCCTGGCCTGCTGCGCGATCGAGATGATGGCCGCCGGTGGTCCGCACTACGACATGGGCCGCTGGGGCATGGAGGTCTTCCGGGCCTCGCCCCGGCAGGCCGACCTGATGATCGTGGCCGGCCGGGTGAGCCAGAAGATGGCACCGGTGCTGCGCCAGATCTACGACCAGATGGCCGAGCCCCGCTGGGTGCTCTCCATGGGCGTCTGCGCCAGCAGCGGCGGCATGTTCAACAACTACGCGATCGTGCAGGGCGTCGACCACGTCGTGCCGGTCGACATGTACCTGCCCGGCTGCCCGCCCCGGCCGGAGATGCTCATCGACGCGATCCTCAAGCTCCGCGAGAAGATCATGTATGAGCCGCTGGGCCCGAACGGTCGCAAGATGCTGGCGGCCCGCCAGGAGCGCGGCGACGTTCCGGTCGTGCCGTACGGCTCCATGCCGTCCTCGTACCGCAACGACAAGGCCCGGCGTGCCGAGTGGACCCAGGCGGTCCGCGAGGGGCGCGAGGAGCAGTTGCGGATCGAGAACTGGATGAACGCCCAGAACCACCTCCACGCGCACAGGGGCCCGAAGTGACCGCACCGAACGACAGGAACAACGACGGGGGTTTGCCGGTGCCGGTCACCCCGGCCGGCGCCAGCGGCACCGCCCCGGCCGAGTACCCGCCGTCCAGCCCGGCGGGGCGCGGCATGTTCGGCAACCAGGGCACCGGCGACGTGTCCGGCTACGGCGGCCTGGTCCGCCAGCGCCAGCCCATCGAGGAGGCGCCCCGGCCGTACGGGGGCTACTTCGACGAGGTTCGCGACGCCCTCGAAGAGGCGTACCCGGCCTTCGGCGACGCGATCGAGAAGGTGGTCGTCGACCGGGGTGAGTTGACCCTGCACGTCCGCCCGGAGCGGATCGCCGAGGTCTGCCAGGTGCTGCGCGACGACCTGGCGCTGCGCTTCGAGCTGTGCTCCTCGGTGTCCGGGGTGGACTACCTCGGCGCCGACGAGCGCCGGCTGCACGTGGTCTACCTGCTCACCTCGATGACCTACCGGCGTCGGATCCGGCTGGAGGCCGCGGTCTCCGTCGAGTCGCCGCACCTGCCCAGCGTCACCGCCATCTACCCGACGGCGGACTGGCAGGAGCGGGAGGCGTACGACATGTTCGGCATCGTCTTCGACGGCCACCCCAACCTGACCCGGATCCTCATGCCGGACGACTGGGAGGGCCACCCGCAGCGCAAGGACTACCCGCTCGGTGGCGTGCCGGTCGAGTACAAGGGCGCCGAGATCCCGCCGCCGGACCGCAGGAGGTCGTACCAGTGACCACGTCGAACTACGCGACCGAACGCGAGACCACCGAGGGCAGGGTCTTCACCGTCACCGGTGGGGACTGGGACACGGTCGTCTCGGGCACCGACCCGATCAACGACGAGCGGATCGTGGTCAACATGGGTCCGCAGCACCCGTCCACGCACGGGGTGCTGCGACTGATCCTGGAGCTGGAGGGCGAGACGGTCCGCGAGGCCCGCTCGGTCGTCGGCTACCTGCACACCGGCATCGAGAAGAACCTCGAGTACCGCAACTGGGTCCAGGGTTCGACGTTCGTGACCCGGATGGACTACCTCGCCCCGATCTTCAACGAGACGGCGTACGCCCTCGCGGTCGAGAAGCTGCTCGGCATCACCGACGACGTCACCGAGCGCGCCACCACCATCCGCGTGCTGATGATGGAGCTCAACCGGATCTCGTCGCACCTGGTCTGGCTGGCCACCACCGGCATGGAGCTGGGCGCGATCTCGATCATGCTGTACGGCTTCCGCGAGCGGGAGTACATCCTCGACATCTTCGAGACCATCACCGGCCTGCGGATGAACCACGCGTACGTCCGGCCGGGCGGTGTCGCGCAGGACGTGCCGGACGAGGCGATCGTCAAGATCCGCGAGTTCCTGAAGATGATGCCGAAGAAGCTCAAGGAGTACGAGGATCTGCTCTCCGGTCAGCCGATCTGGATCGAACGGACGAAGAACGTCGCGGTGCTGGACGTGACCGGCTGCGTGGCGCTCGGCATCACCGGTCCGGTGCTGCGCTCGGCCGGGCTCGCCTGGGACCTGCGCAAGACCATGCCGTACTGCGGCTACGAGACGTACGAGTTCGACGTGCCGACCCACCCCGACGGTGACGTGTGGGGCCGCTACCAGGTGCGGCTCGCCGAGATCCGCGAGTCGATGAAGCTGGTCGAGCAGGCGTTGGACCGGCTGCGGCCGGGCCCGGTGATGGTCGCCGACCGCAAGATCGCGTGGCCCGCGCAGCTCGCCATCGGCGTCGACGGCATGGGCAACTCGCTGGAGCACGTCGCGAAGATCATGGGTCAGTCGATGGAGTCGCTGATCCACCACTTCAAGCTGGTGACCGAGGGCTTCCGGGTCCCGCCCGGCCAGGTGTACGTCGGCATCGAGTCGCCGCGCGGCGAGTTGGGCGTACACGCGGTCTCCGACGGCGGCACCCGGCCGTACCGGGTGCACTACCGGGAGCCGAGCTTCGTCAACCTCCAGGCCCTCCCGGCGATGGCCGAGGGTGGCCTCATCGCCGACGTGATCGCCGGCGGCGCCTCGCTGGACCCCGTGATGGGTGGGTGTGACCGATGAGCGTTGTTTTTACTGAGCAGACCCGCGAGCGGGCACGCGAGATCATCGCCCGTTACCCGGCGGACCGGTCCCGCTCGGCGCTGCTGCCGCTGCTGCACCTGGTCCAGGCGGAGGAGGGGTACGTCTCCCCGGCCGGGGTCACGTTCTGCGCCGAGGTGCTCGGGCTGAACAAGGCCCAGGTCGGCGCGGTGGCCACCTTCTACACGATGTACAAGCGCAAGCCCACCGGTGACTTCCTGGTCAGCGTCTGCACCAACACGATGTGCAACGTGCTGGGCGGCCAGGAGGTCTACGACACCCTCGTCGAGCACCTGGGTGTCGGGCACGACGAGACGACCGCGGACGGCACGATCACGCTGGAGCACGCCGAGTGCCTGGCGGCCTGCGACTACGGCCCGGTGATGACCGTCAACTACGACTTCTTCGACCGGGTGGATCCGTCCACGGCGGTCGGCGTGGTCGACGAGCTGCGCGCCGGTGGCCGGCCGATGCCGACGCGCGGCGCGCGGCTCTGCACGCTCAAGGAGATGGCGGTGCAGCTCGCCGGTTTCGCCGACGAGCGCGACGGCGCGGTCGCCGACGGCGGGCCGGGCGAGCCGACCCTGCGCGGTCTGCGGCTGGCGCAGGAGCACAACGTCTCGGTGCCGGGCTTCGACCCGAACACCCCGATCCGCAGCAAGGCCGAGGCCGACAAGGCAGCGGCCAAGGCGAAGGCCGACGCGGACAAGGCGAAGGCCGACGCCGAGGCCGCCAAGCCGGCGCCCGTCGAGGCCACCACGGCCCCGGTCAAGGGTGGCGACGGGGCGTCCGCGCCGACGGGAGCGGCCGGTGCCGCCGAGCCGACGCCCACCGAGACCACCAGGCCGGAGGCGGCGACCGAGACCGCCAGGCCGGAGGCGGCCACCGGCAGCACCGCGCCGGACGTGAAGGCGCCCGACGACAAGTCGCCGCAGGTGCGTACCGCCGAGACCCGGCAGCCCGACGCGCAGACCGCGGTGCCGGACGCGCCCGGCACGAAGGCGCCGGCGGCGACGTCTCCGCCGG